>JBFIHV010000247.1:0-4563 GCA_041601595.1 Amylibacter sp.
GGCAGGACGGTGGCGTTCGGGTGGCTGTTCAGGTCGTCGACGACTTCTTCGACGGTTACCACCGCGCGTTTGGCGGCGAGTGCGGCTTCCTTCTGGATGCCTATGATGCCCTCGATCAGGACGTTGCCCTTTTTGTCGGCCTTCTGGGCGTGGATGAACGTCACGTCCGGCCGGTTCGACGGGATCGCCGCCAGCTTTTCACCGGAAAACGGGCAGGTGATGGATTTGATGTTGGGATTGACCTCTGCCAGACCCGCGCCGCGATAGCCGCGAAACACGGCCAGCGGCAGGCCGGCGGCGCCCGCCTCGTAAGCGTTCGCCATGGCGGAGTGGGAATGCTCCTCGATCTCCAGAGCGTTCGGCCAGCCGTTTTCGACCGCGTCACGCATGCGGCGCAGCAGGCCCACGCCGGGGTTCCCGGCATAGGAAAAGACGACTTTCCGCGCCATGCCCATGCCGATCATCTGGTCATAGATCACGTCGGGCGTCATGCGGATCAGCGTCAGGTTCCTGCGGCCCTGACGGATCGCCTCATGCGCGGCGGCGTGCGGGATCAGGTGGGTGAAGCCCTCGAACGCGACGACGTCTCCGTCCGACAAGTTCTCGGACACGGCGTCCTTCAGGGACATGAATTTGGCCATTTAGATCAATCCTCCTGCGCGGCGTCAAAGCTTGCAAGCAGCAAAAAAACGCGTGATGTTCACTTTCGTTCCGCAACTCTAGACCAACTAATTAACAATGTCAATTATATTTCGGCACCCGCTTCACATCCTTTCGCGACATCGCCAAACGCGGCGTTTTGACTGTTGAAATAAGCGTCTCATCCAAACTACATTGCCGTCAGGCCGCAGCGTATGCGGAAACCCGATATCAGGAGGAGTATCATGTCACAGGCTGTTTATCCGCCAACCGCAGAATTTGCGGCACACGCCCACGCAGACAAAGAGACTTACGATGCGATGTATGCAGCGTCGGTAGCGGACCCGGAAGCGTTCTGGGGGGAGCATGGCAAACGCCTCGACTGGATCAAGCCCTATACCAAGGTGAAGAACACGACCTTCGCCTATCCTGACGTGTCCATAAAATGGTACGAGGACGGCGTTCTGAACGTCAGCGCAAACTGTCTGGACCGGCACCTCGCGAAACGCGGGGAGCAGGTCGCCCTGATCTGGGAGGGCGATGCGCCGGGCACGGACCTGCATATCACCTATAACGAGATGTACGAACAGGTCTGCAAGCTGGCCAACGCCTATAAATCGCTGGGCATCGGCAAAGGCGACCGCGTCGTTCTGTACATGCCGATGATCCCGGAAGCGGCCTATGCTATGCTGGCCTGTACACGCATCGGCGCGGTGCATTCCATCGTTTTCGGCGGCTTCTCCCCCGACGCGCTGGCCAGCCGGATCACGGACTGCGGCGCGAAACTGGTGGTGACCGCGGATCAGGGGCCGCGCGGCGGCAAGAACATTCCCGTAAAGGCGAATGTCGACGCGGCGATGAAGATCTGCGGCGACGTTCAAACCATCGTGGTGGCCCACACCGGCGAAGGCGCCACTATGAAGGAGGGCCGCGATCACGATTACGCATCCATGATCGCGAAGGCCAGTTCCGTTTGCGAACCCGAGCCGATGGGCGCGGAAGATCCGCTATTCATCCTATATACCTCGGGTTCGACCGGCAAGCCGAAGGGTGTGCTGCACACTACCGGCGGCTACATGGTCTTTGCCGCGATGACGCATGAATACACGTTCGACTATCATGACGGCGATATTTTCTGGTGTACGGCGGACGTCGGCTGGATCACCGGGCACAGTTATATCGTCTATGGTCCCCTGGCGAATGGCGCGACAACGCTGATGTTCGAGGGGGTCCCGACCTATCCGGACGCGACGCGCTTCTGGCAGGTTATCGACAAGCACAAGGTCAACCAGTTTTACACGGCGCCGACCGCAATTCGCGCGCTGATGGGCAAAGGCAGCGACATCATCAAGGATTTCGACTTCTCTTCCCTGAAAGTCCTGGGCACTGTGGGAGAGCCGATCAACCCCGAGGCATGGAACTGGTATAACGAAGTCATAGGCAGGGGCAGATGCCCGATTGTCGATACATGGTGGCAAACCGAAACCGGAGGCCACCTTCTGACACCGCTGCCCGGCGCCATTGCCACAAAGCCTGGTTCCGCGACCGTACCGTTTTTCGGCATCCAGCCCGCGATCCTCGATCCGCAGTCAGGCAAAGAGGTCACGACGGTTGAGGCCGAGGGCGTTCTCTGCTTCAAGGATTCATGGCCGGGACAGATGCGGTCGATCTATGGCGACCACGACCGGTTCGTTCAAACCTATTTCACGGATTACAAGGGCTACTACTTTTCCGGCGACGGCTGCCGCCGCGATGCGGACGGCTATTACTGGATCACGGGCCGCGTCGATGACGTGCTGAACGTGTCCGGCCACCGCATGGGTACGGCGGAAATCGAAAGCGCGCTTGTGGCGCACCGGAGCGTTTCGGAAGCCGCCGTGGTCGGCTTTCCGCATGACATCAAGGGCCAGGGCATCTATTGCTATGTGACGCTGATGCAGGGCATCGAACCGACCGAAGAGCTGCGCAAGGAATTGCGCGACTGGGTCCGCAAGGAAATCGGGCCGATCGCGAGCCCGGATTTCATCCAGTGGGCGCCCGGTCTGCCGAAAACACGCTCGGGCAAGATCATGCGCCGGATTTTGCGCAAGGTGGCGGAGGACGACATCGGGACGCTCGGCGATACATCGACCTTGGCGGATCCGGAGGTCGTTGACGATCTGATGGAAAACCGGATGAACCGGAAGAAGTAATTGCTGCAAAGCAAAAGAAAGGGCCGGTCTGTTGGAATGCAGGCCGGCCCTTTGACTTGGGTGGTAGCGATGTCGGAGACACCGGGGAGCGGCGTCAGGCGTGGCCGTTCTTGACGATGACCGGAACCAGCAGGTCGCCCCAGTTGCCGTCGCCGCAGTGATGGCGGGCAGAGCGGATCAGTTCCACCGAGACCCCGGCGTCCACCGCGCGCATAACCGACTGGTTCAGCCGGTGCAGGTCGTTGGCCAGCATCCGGATCGCCGCTTCGGCAGCGGGCTCCTGACCTTCGGCCATCGCATTCGTCCGTTCCTTGACGGGAACAATCGTACTCATGGCAATCTCCTTCGCGATGAACGGGGAACAGGTCCCCGGGGTTGTGGTTTTTTCCGGCTCCGGAATCTTGGGTTCTGCCAGAGCCGTCTGCGTGACGGCCCTGGCGGGTAAATTCGCCGCACTGCGCCGGAGTCATTTGGCATGGTGGCGCGGTGTGACAGAATTTACTTGTTACAAGATTTACCAAATCCGGACCGAACGTCACGCAAATTGTTGACTAATAGGCATTAAAAGATGTAATGTTGTGTGGTTCTGTAAAGTTTGTACTGTAAATCAGTAAAGTTCTGTAAATCCGACAACCGCAATTCCGCACCCACGGAGCCACCCCATGGCAGAGCATAAAGTATTCGCAGGCCCGAAAATCCGTCGGGTCAGGAACGGGCTTGGATTGACGCAATCCGCGATGGCGGGCGAGCTTGGAATATCTCCGAGCTACCTCAACCTGATCGAGCGAAACCAGCGGCCGCTGACAGTGCAACTGCTGCTGAAACTCGGCAGCACCTATGATATCGACCTCGACGATCTGCAGGGCGAGGTGACCGATGCGGTGGCCGAGTTGAAAGAAGTGTTCTCCGATCCTCTGCTTGCAGGTGAACTGCCCGGACCGCAGGAACTGTTCGAACTGGCCGAGGCGGCGCCGAATGCGGCGAACGGGCTGGTCAAGCTCTATCGCGCCTATCGCGAGTCGCATGAGCGCATGTCCGACCTCAAGGACCTGCTGGCGCAGGCGGGGCGCGCCACCGATCTGGTGTCCACCAATCTGCCGGCGGACGATGTGCAGCAGGCACTGGAGTCGCGGGCCTGGCATTTCCCGCAGATCGAATCGGCGGCAGGTTCCTTTGCCGAGGCTCTGGAGGCGGGTTCGGATACGCGCCGGGGCATCACTGAATGGATGAAGAAAGAGCACCACATATCCGTCCGCACGTTGCCGGTCGATGTCATGCCGCTGTGGCGCCGCAGGTTCGACAAGCATACCCTGCGTCTGTTCATATCGGAACGCCTGCCGGTCTTCGACCAGACGCTGGAGATCGCGATCGAGGCGGCTCTGCTGGCCATGCCGCAGGCGATCGATGCCGAAGTCCAGCGTCTGCGTCTGGCCTCGGACGAGGCCAAACGCATCGCGCGGTTCGACTTGGCGCGCTATGCCGCACTGGCGGTATTGATGCCGCTGCAAAAATTCGAGGTTGCCGCCAAGCGCGTGAGATACGATCTGGACGTGCTGTCGGGCCGGTTCAACGTGTCCTTCGAGCAGGCGGCGGACCGTCTGGTCAGCCTGCCTGCCAAAGGTGCGGCAGCGGCCTCGTTTTTCCTGATGGAGGTGGATCAGGCCGGCAACGTGCTGCGCCGGCTGGGCATTGACGGATATCCCCGCGCAACCTTCGGCGGCGGTTGTCCGAA
>JBFIHV010000248.1:0-4562 GCA_041601595.1 Amylibacter sp.
CAGGCCGAGGACGGCGTCGAGGCCCTGCAAAAGGTCGTCGATACGCTGATCATCATTCCGAACCAGAACCTGTTCCGGATCGCCAACGAAAAGACGACCTTCACCGAAGCCTTCGCCATGGCCGACGACGTGCTCTATCAGGGCACCAAGGGCGTCACCGACCTGATGGTCCGGCCCGGCCTGATCAACCTCGACTTCGCCGATATCCGCGCCGTGATGGACGAGATGGGCAAGGCGATGATGGGCACCGGCGAAGCGTCGGGCGAGGACCGCGCCATTCAGGCGGCGGAAAAAGCGATCGCCAACCCGCTTCTGGACGAGATTTCGCTGGAAGGCGCACGCGGCGTCCTGATCAACATCACGGGCGGGCACGACCTGACCCTGTTCGAACTGGACGAGGCCGCCAACCGCATCCGCGAGAAGGTAGACCCCGAGGCCAATATCATCGTCGGCTCGACGCTGGACACCACGCTCGAAGGCGTCATGCGCGTCTCGGTCGTCGCCACCGGCATCGACGTTGCCGACCGCGCCATGATCATGCCGGTGCCTCGCCGCCCCATGAAAGAGCCGCTGTCGCTGAATTCCGCCGATATGACGTCGGCACCCGAAGCCGTTGCCGCCGAAAAGAACGAGGAAGCAGCACCCGTTGCAATGGAGAAACCGGCAGAGCCGGAAACGACCCAGCAGCGCGAACGCCGCACCCTGTTCGACGACGTCCTGTCCGACAGCACGCCGGCAGAGAAGGCGACCAACGACGACCTGCCGCCACCGGCCTATCGTCTGCAGCAGGAAGAGGTTCGCCGGCACGTTCCGACGCCGGCCATGGGGCAGCCCAGCGCCGAGACCCTGGCGCGTCTGCACGCAGCGGTCAGCAAGGTTCCCGGCGAGGGCACGTTCCAACGCCCCGCGCCGCGGGCAGAGGTCAAGTACGAGCAAGAGAAGCCAAGCGGTTTCCGCCTGAAGAACATGATTTCGAAAATGACCGGACACCGCACCGATCACCGGTTCGAGGAGCTTGCAGAGGCCCGCAAACAGCCTTCCGTCAGCCACCACAACTTTGATCGCGGCGCCGAGACGGACGAGGAAAACGACGGCGACAACGTTGAAATTCCGGCATTCCTGCGTCGGCAAGCCAACTGAAACCACCCGTATTTCAAGCAAAAGGCGCGGATTTCCGCGCCTTTTCGCGTTTTGGCCGGAATTGTTGCAGCCTCTGTTGCAAACAGTCACAAAGCGTGAATTGCCAGTGTTAATGAGATTATGTAGCCAAGAGTTAACGAGAAACAGGCTGATGAGGCAATCGTGCAAACGACAATCCGCAAGGCGATTACAATCCATGGCAAGGGTCTGCATTCCGGTGCGCCTGCCGTGCTGCGCATTCTGCCCGCCTCCGCCAATTACGGCATCTGGTTTCGCCGCGTCGATGTCACCGGCCGCGACAACCTGATCCCCGCCCTCTACGACTACGTGAACGACACGCGGCTCTGCACCCGCATCGCCAATGATGCCGGCGTCGAGGTCTCCACCATCGAGCACCTGATGGCGGCGCTTGCCGGCACCGGCGTGCATAACGCGATGATCGAGATCGACGGGCCGGAAGTGCCGATCATGGATGGCAGTTCCGAGGAATTCGTCGCCGCGATCATGAAGGCCGGCACGCAGGAACTGAACGTTCCGGTACGCGCCATCCGCCTGACCAAGGAAGTGTCGATCCGCGTCGACGACGTCGAGGTTTCCCTGCGGCCGTCCGACACGCTGGAGATCGATTTCGAGATCGACTTCGCCGACCGCGCAATCGGTGCGCAGCACAAGGCGCTGAACATGTCGAACGGCTCTTTCGTGCGCGAGCTCAGCGATTGCCGGACATTCTGCCTGAACAGCGATGTCGAAAAGATGCAGTCGCTCGGTCTGGCGCGCGGTGGCGGGCTGGACAACGCGATCGTGGTGGACAACGGCGTCGTTCTCAACCCCGAAGGTTTCCGCCGCGCCGACGAATGCGTGCGCCACAAGATGCTGGACGCGCTCGGCGACCTGTCGCTGGCGGGGCTTCCGATCCTGGGCCGCTACACCGCGAAACGCGGCGGCCACCGCACGACCAACCTGTTGCTGCGCGAGTTGTTCTCGCGTCCCGACAGTTGGGAGATGGTGGAATGCAACGCGCAGCAGAACGACAACCTGCCGGGCGCGCATATCCAGCCGGACGACCTGGTTCGATCCGCCTGAAACCGGCGATTCCCGCAGGAACGGCCTGCCTGCCGCATTATGTGGTTGATTCCGTTTTTCCTTTCCAGAAAATGTGCTAGAACCTGACCCACTTGCCTTGTTGGGCAGCAAAAGGAAGAATCAACGGAAAGCGCATGGCACCTTGGCAAAATAGAATAGTTGCGGGCGCTTTTGTGGTTGCTCTTTTGGCAGTATCGGGATGTTCGGTCTTCGGCGGCGGCGAGAAAGAAACCCCGCTGGACCAGATACCGCCTGAAGAGATCTTCACCACCGCCGAAGCCAGGCTGGAGGCAGGCGACCCCGAAGAGGCGGCGAAGCTGTTTTCCGAGGTCGAGCGGCTCTATCCCTATTCCGACTGGGCGCAACGCTCCGCGATCATGTCCGCATTCGCCTATCACAAGGCCCGCATGTACGAAGACAGCCGCGCCACCGCGCAGCGTTATCTGGATTTCTATCCGGCCTCCGAGGATGCGGGCTACGCGCAATACATCATCGCGCTCAGCTTCTATGATCAGATCGACGACGTCGGCCGCGATCAGGGCATCACCTTTCAGGCGCTGCAGGCTCTGCGCACCTCGGTCGAGCGCTATCCCGACAGCGAATACACGAAATCGGCGCTGCTGAAATTCGATCTGGCGCTGGACCATCTGGCGGCCAAGGAAATGGAAATCGGCCGGTATTACCTGAGGAAAGGCCATTACGCCGCCGCCATCAACCGGTTCCGCGTCGTGGTCGAGGATTTCCAGACCACGACCCACACGCCCGAGGCGCTGCACCGTCTGGTCGAGGCCTATCTGTCGCTCGGCCTCACGCAAGAGGCGCAGACCGCCGGCGCCATTCTCGGCCACAATTTCCAGAGCACAGAGTGGTATCACGACAGCTATGTCCTGCTGACCGGAAAAGGCATCTCCCTCGACGAGGCGGAGACACGGGGCGACGGCTGGCTCACGCGCATCTATCGCCGCGTTCTGCGGGGCGAGTGGCTCTGACCGAGGGATAGCCATGCTGCGTGGGCTGCATATCCACAACATGTTGCTGATCGACCGGCTCGAGCTGGAATTCCAGCCCGGGCTCAACGTTCTGACCGGCGAGACCGGCGCCGGAAAATCCATCCTTCTGGACAGTCTGGGGTTCGTTCTCGGCTGGCGGGGGCGCGCCGATCTGGTCCGGCAGGGCGCCGAACTGGGCGAGGTTACGGCCTGGTTCGACCTGCCCGGCGACCATCCCGCCTTCGACGTTCTGCGCGCGGCGGACATGCCCGCCGATGACGGCGAACTGATCCTGCGCCGCACCAACACGCCGGACGGGCGCAAGACCGCCTTCGTCAACGACCGCCGCTGCTCGGGCGAGATCCTGCGCCAGCTGTCGGATGTTCTGGTGGAACTGCACGGCCAGCACGACGACCGCGGGTTGCTGGACCCCAAGGGCCACCGTGCGCTGCTCGATGATTTCGCCGGGATCGACCTGACGGCCCTGCGCGCGGCATGGCGTGCGGCGGCCGCGGCCCGCAAGACGCTGGCAGAGGCCCGCGCCGCGCTGACAGAGGCCGAAAAGGATGCCGACTACCTGCGCCACGCGGTCGGGGAACTCGACGACCTGTCCCCCGAACCGGGCGAGGAGCAGGCGCTGGATGCGCAGCGCCGCCTGATGCAGTCCTCCGAGAAAATCCGCGAGGATATCGCCCGCGCCGCCGAGGCGATCGGCCAGAACGGCGCCGACGGCAATATCAGCGACGCGATCCGCTGGCTCGACGGCGTGGCGGACAAGGCCGAGGGCAGGCTCGACGAGCCTCTGGCGGCACTGGGCCGCGCCCTGTCCGAACTGTCGGACGCCCAGATCGGCGTCGAGGACTGCCTGAATGCTCTCGACTTCAACCCGCTGGAACTGGAGCAGGCCGAGGAGCGCCTGTTCGCGATCCGCGCGCTGGCCCGCAAGCACGGGGTCGCGCCCGACGCGCTGCCGGAACTGGCGGACGACATGCGCGGCAGGCTTCGGGCCATAGACACCGGCGCGGATCACCTGAAAGCGCTGCAAGCCGCCGTCGCCGAAGCCGAGTCGCATTACGCCAAGGCGGCGCAGGCGGTTTCAGACGCCCGCAAGGCCGCCGCCGCGAAACTGGACCGCGCCATGGCCGCCGAACTGGCGCCGCTGAAAATGGAGCGCGCGGTCTTCGCCACCGAAATCGCGCCCGCGGACCCCGGACCCGACGGCACGGATCAGGTGGTCTTCACCGTCGCCACCAACCCCGGCGCGCCGGCCGGCCCGATCAACACGATCGCGGCGGGCGGCGAGGTGTCGCGGTTCCGGCTGGCGCTGAGGGTCTGCCTGACCGCGCAGGA
>JBFIHV010000249.1:0-4515 GCA_041601595.1 Amylibacter sp.
AGAAAGTCACGACGCGTACCTGCAGTGTCATTCGCTTGAGACACGAGCTTCTCCCCTTGCCTTGCCCCACTCCGGAGGCGTAGAAAAACCGTCATCCGGCCCAGTGCCGAATATCCTTTTGGGTTACTACACTTGGTCGGCTGCCACGTCTAGCGGACTTTGGGACGCAGGCACAGGAAAGAGGAACAAATCTTGCGACTGTGTGCGTTTCAACCCGATATCGCGCCAAATCTGGGGGCGATGATCCGTCTGTCCGCCTGTTTCGGCGTGCCTCTGGATATCATCGAACCCTGTGGATTTCCGCTTTCGATCAAAACCTTGCGCCGTTCCGCGATGGATTACGCCGATATCGCCGACCTGTTCCGGCATGATTCGTGGGACGCGTTTCAGGCGCACCGGGGGGCGGGTCGGCTGGTTCTGATGACGACGAAAGCCGACGCGCCGATCTGGGATTTCAGCTTCCGTCCGGACGACACGATCATGGTCGGAAGGGAAAGCGCCGGCGTTCCGGAGGCGGTCGACCAGGCTTGCGACGCACGCGTCCGCATCCCGATGTCCGGTGCCGCGCGCAGCCTGAATGTCGCGATGTGCGCGGGCATGGCCCTGTCGGAGGCCCTGCGCCAGACGCGCTAGCACCGTCCGGCCTGCTATTGCGGTTGCGTGAGGATCATGCTGTCGCGCCGCGCGAACTCCGTCTGCCATTCCGACAGCCGGGGGTGATCCTCGCGCCAGTTTCGATCCGGCTGTCGCAGGTCGACATAGGCGCAGGCGACAGCCACGGCCACCTGCCCCATGTCCAGCGGACCGGACAGGCGGTCCATCCAGCGGTCCTCGATCGCGGCAAAGGACCGTGACACCTTGGCCCACTGGCCCGCGATCCAGTCCCGCGAAATCTGCCCGGGCGTCCGCAGGCGGTGTTCGAACACGATCAGAAGCGTCGCCTCCAGCATGCCGTCCGCCGTCGCCTCGAGCGTCAGGGTTTCCCACAGGGCGGGCTCGGGCGGATAGAGCTTCGTTTCCGAAAGCGTGTCCAGATAGCGCGTGATGACGCGGCTGTCGTAAATCGCCGGTCCGTCGTCCCGCACGAGGCAGGGCACCTTGCCCAGCGGATTGACCCCGACCGGCATCGTCCCCGGATCGATCGGGTGTCCCGCGGCGGTAATCAATTCGACACTGGCGTCAAGACCCGTTTCCAGCAGATGGACGCGGACCTTGCGCACGAAGGGCGATGTCGGTGAATAATAGAGCTTCATCCCCGGACCCGGCGCACCCGAAACCGTCCCAGAACGGTGGCGTCTATCTCTATCCCCGGTCCGTTGCGGCCCACCCGTATGACGCGCCGGAACCGGCCCGCCGCATTGGCCTGCGGCGCATCCGTGCACCGGTGGGCGCTGACACCGTCATAGACCTTGTCCAGCGCGTCTTCGGTGGCCTGATCGGTCCGCGAAATCTGGATTTTCCGGCTGGCGATATAGGTGACGGCCGCGATTGTGCCGTAGCGCAGCGCAAATCCGGCGATGGGGGCCAAGGGTAAGGGCATGATGATCCTCCGTTGACCGGAAAATAATCCGAATAAGCCGGTCTGGCAAACTCAATCGGCGGAATTCGGCGCCGGAAACACCGTGACCGGATCGCCCGCGTTCCATCTGGGGTATTTCGTCATGATGGATCTGAAAGCCTCCGAGGCCTTGAAGGCCTCCAGCCAGCGGATTAGGTCCGGCCAGTCCTGCGCGCTGAACCAGTCGAGGTCGACATGCGCGAACTGGCGCACGAAAGGCGTGATGCCGATATCGGCGAAAGACCGGCGCGCGCCGAACAGGAACGGGCTTCCGTCCAGCAGGCTGTCCAGTTCGATCAGGTATTCCGAAGCTTTGGCGCGCTGCTCCGTTCCATCCACGTCTTCGTAGCGGCTGGCGTATTTGTAGCGGTCCAGATGCCCCTTGAATTCGTCCTCGCAGCGTTCGACCAGATCAAGCATTTGGGCATAAGTGCCGAGGTCCGGCACACGCAAGCCCTGCGGGTCGTTTCGCGCGGTGGCCCAGATCATGATATCGAGGCTTTCGTCGATAACGGTTCCGTCCGGCAACCGCATGCAGGGAACGGTCGCCGTCGGCGAGGTGGCGAGGAATTCCGGCGCCTTGTCGCGCAGGATGACCTCGCGCAGTTCCACCTCGGGCCCGCAGGCGGCGATGGCCAGCCGCGCCCGCATGGCATAGGGGCAGCGGCGAAAGGAATAGAGGACCGGGCGGGTCATGCCGTCAGTTGGGTGTCATTGCATCCGGTTATGACAGCCTGAACGATCCGGCTCTCTGGCTGTTCTTTCGCGAACAGCACCTCGGTGAAGCCTTCGGTACGGCCCATGGTCGGGCTTTCCATCAGGATCGAGTGGCGCTGGCCGACCTGCGCCTGCAAATGCGCCCGCACCCGGGCATCACCCGCTTCGCGCAGCCGCGCCGCGCGTTCCTTGATCACCGGTTTCTGCAACTGCGGCATCCGCGCGGCAGGCGTGCCCTTGCGCGGCGAGAACGGAAAGACGTGCAGCCATGTCAGGCCGCATTCCTCGACCAGTTTCAGCGAATTCTCGAACATCTCTTCGGTTTCGGTCGGGAACCCCGCGATGATATCGGCGCCATAGATGATGTCGGGCCGCGCGCGGCGCATGTCCTCGCAGAAGCGAACCGCGTCGTCGCGCAGGTGGCGGCGCTTCATCCGTTTTAGGATCATGTCGTCGCCGGCCTGCAAAGACAGGTGCAGATGCGGCATCAGGCGGCGCTCGTCCGCCACGGCGTCGATCAACGCCGGATCGGCCTCCACCGAGTCGATCGAGGAAATCCGCAGCCGCGGCAGGTCCGGCACCAGTTTCAGGATGCGCTGCACCAGATCGCCGAGTTTCGGCGCTTTCGGCAGGTCCGCGCCCCAGCTGGTGATATCGACGCCGGTCAGGACGACCTCGTTATAGCCCGCATCGACCAGCCGTTTGATCTGGTCCACGACGACACCGGCGGGAACCGAGCGCGAATTGCCGCGCCCGAAGGGAATGATGCAAAAGGTGCAGCGGTGGTCACAGCCGTTCTGGACCTGGACATAGGCGCGGCTGCGCGTGCCGAAGCCGTCGATCAGGTGTCCGGCTGTCTCGGTAACGGCCATTATGTCGTCGACCTGCACCTTTTCCGTCTCGCCGATGAAATCCGGCCCCTTGGCCAGACCGGTCCAGGTCTTGGCCTGCATCTTTTCGAGATTGCCGAGCACCAGATCGACCTCCGGCATGTTCGAATAGGTCTCGGGCTCCGTCTGCGCGGCGCAGCCGGTGACGATGATACGCGCGTCCGGGTTTTCACGGCGCATGCGGCGGATCTGCTGTTTCGACTGGCGCACCGCCTCTGCCGTCACGGCGCAGGTGTTGACCACGACCGCGCCCTGCAGGCCAGCGGCCGCGCCGAGTTCCTTCATGGCTTCGGTTTCATAGGCGTTCAGCCTGCACCCGAAGGTGGCGAAAATCGGTGGGTTTGCCATCAAACGGTTTCCAGGAAATCCGGGTCGAGCCTGCCCGAGAACACAAGCTGCGTCGGGCCGGTCATCCAGACCCCGTCGTCGCGCCAGTCGATCAACAGGTCGCCGCCGTCCAGATGCAGCGTCACCTTGCGGCCGGTCAGGCCCTTGCGGTGCGCAACGACCGCCGCCGCGCAGGCGCCGGAGCCGCAGGCCTTGGTGATCATGCCGCCGCGCTCCCAGACCCGCATGCGGATGTTTTCGCGGTCCAGTATCTGGATGAACTCGACATTGGTGCGCTGCGGGAACAGCGGGTGATGCTCGATCTTCGGGCCGACGGTTTCCAGCGGCACGGCCTCGGCATCGTCCACCACGAAAACGCAATGCGGATTGCCCATGCCGGCGGCCCCCGGCGCGCCCTCGATCGGCAGGGCGTCGATATCGACATCCTCGGCCAGCGGAATTTCGTCCCACGCCAGTTGCGGATGCCCCATGTTGACGCTGATCAGTCCGTTGCCCGCGTCGACGGCCTGCAACAGCCCGCGGCCCGTCCGCAGGGTCAGGCGGTCCTTGCCGGTTTCGTCCATGATCAAACGGCTGACACAGCGGCTGGCATTTCCGCAGGCGTCCGCCGCACTGCCGTCCGAATTCCAGAAGTCGACCGCGATATCGGCCTCCTCCGAATCCCGCAGCACCACAAGCTGATCGAATCCCACGCCGAAAAACCGGTCGCCCACGGCCCGCGCCAGCGCTGCCGTAACCGGATTCTTCCTGCCGCGCGCGTCAATGATCACGAAATCATTGCCCAGCCCGTGCATCTTGAGGAACGGAAGCCCCTCGTCGTGGTGTGTCGTCCTGTTCATGCGGCTCATATAGACCTTTGTTTGCAATCAATCCAGACAGGACATTTTTTTCCAAGATTCGCACTTGACCACGCATACCTCTCAGCCTAATACCCCCTTCACGCGTGGGCCGGTAGCTCAGTTGGTAGAGCAACTGACTTTTAATCAGTAGGTCTCGGGTTCG
>JBFIHV010000250.1:0-4492 GCA_041601595.1 Amylibacter sp.
CCGCTGTTGCGCGCGAACAGCGCCAGCAGGTTGTACTCCATCGCGGTCAGCGGAATCTCGGCGCCCTCTTCGTCGGTCAGCTTTGCCGACTCGAGGTTGAGCCACGTCTTGCCGAACCGGAATCTGGTCTTTTCGCCCGTCTCCGGCCCGGCTGCCGCGCGCGCGTTGCGCCGCCGCAGGACCGCCTTGATCCGCGCTTCCAGCTCGCGCAGGTCCACCGGCTTGCCGAGGTAGTCGTCGGCGCCGAACTCCAGCCCGATGATCCGGTCCACCACGTCCCCCGCCGCCGTCAGCATGATTACCGCCGGCGCTTCGCCGGCCTGAAGGCTGCGCAGGACCGACAGGCCGTCCTCGCCCGGCATGTTGATGTCGAGCAGGATCAGGTCGACCGAAGCGAAGCCGAGCTTTTCGCGCAGTTGGGCGGCGTTCGACGCCTCGATCACGGAATAGCCCTTCATCGTCAGATACTCGTTCAGCATCTCGCGGATGTCGGCTTCGTCGTCACAAACCAGAATCGAATAGTTCTTGTCAGCCATTACCGCACCGCCTGTCCTTCATCGGTCCCGAGCATGCTGCGCACCAGTTTCCGCAACTCGATGGGAGAGATCGGCTTTTCAAGAAACGGCCGTCCCGCCTTTTCGAGGAAACCGCGCGCCGCAGGGCTCATCGTGTCGCCCGATACGAAGCCGACGCGGTCCGATACTTCCGGCATATCGCGCCCGATCAGGTCGAAAAACGCCTTGCCGCCCAGCCCCGGCATGTTCAGGTCGGACAGGATCAGCGCGTAACGGTGGTTGCGCATCAGCGGCAACGCGGCTTCGGCCGAACCCGCATGGTCGACGCGGAAGCCGTCGCGAACGAGGATTTCCTTGATCAGGTCAGCCACATCCAGATCGTCGTCCACGACCAGAATGCGAGAGTGCGGCACCGGTGCGAGGTCGGCGTCCGCCGTGTCCGGCGCTGTCGCCCGTGTCTTCACGATCGGCAGATGGATCGAGAATACCGCGCCATCGCCACGGTCGGGTTCCAGATTGATCCGCCCGCCATGCGCCGTGACGACGCGGTGAACGAAGGCCAGCCCGATGCCGGTGCCCTCGCCGATATCCTTGGTCGTGAACATGGGGTCGAAAATGCGGCTGCGGATATCCTTCGGCACGCCGGGGCCGTTGTCCGCGATTTGCAGCAGGACCGTTTCGGAGGACGCATCAAGGCTCGCGGAAACCGTGATGCGGTCGCCTTTTCCCGCACCGGTAATGGCCTGTTCCGCGTTGGTCAGCAGGTTTATGACAACCTGTGTCATCTGATCCCTGTCGCTTTCCACCATCGGCAGGTCGTCCGGCAGGTCCACCGCGATCTCGACCGCGGCGCGCCTGCTGCCCTGCCGCAGGGAGTCTATGGCCGCCTCCGTGATGTCGCGCAGCGCGACGGGGGCCAGCCGCACCGGCTGTTGCCGCGCCATGGCGAGGAAGGTCTTGACGATCCCGGCGCAGCGCTCGGCGGCGGCGCCGATCTTTTCGACGCGGCGCGCGAAGTTCGGGTCCGTGACCTCCTCCTTGAGCATCAGGGCGTGGCCGACGACGAGCGACAGCGGATTGTTCAGCTCGTGGGCGACGCCGGCCAGCAGCTCGCCCAGGGCCGACATCTTTTCGGATTGGAAAAGCTGTTCGCGCTGCTCCGCAAGGGTCTTCTGCATCGCGATCTCGCTGGTCAGGTCGATGGTGCTCGACACGATCACGTCCTCGCCGTGGTAGTCGATCAGGCGGGCCGAGACGGACGCCGGAAACGCGGTGCCGTCGCCGCGCCGGAACAGCAGATGCATGTCTTCGACACGCCCGTCGGGCAACAGCGCGGTGATGAAGTCGGCCCGCTGTTCGGCGCTGGCGAACAGGTCGGCGCTGAACATGGTCGTTCCGAACAGTTCCGTGGCCGACGGCGAGCGATAGAGGATCTGGCCATCGCCGACCCGGCACATCATGAGGTTGGTCGGGCAGGCCTCCAGCACCTTGCGCAGCAACATGTCGGCCTGCCGGTCGGTCTCGATTGACCGCACCTGCTCCGTGATGTCCCGCTGGATCACGACAAAGCCGTTCACCGGCGTCGGCCGCATCCTGATTTCGTTGACCAGTCCGCCCGGAACCTCGACGTTGAGCGCGGGCACCCTGTCGTCGCCTTCGGCCAGCCGCGCCTCCATCCACATCAGCCTGTTGCAGACCTCGGGCGGGATGATGCCGCGCCTGCCGGATTCCCGGACCAGGATTTCCCAGTCGGTTTCCGGCACGATCAGATCGGCAATGACAGGATTCATCTTCTTGAACCGGGCATTGAACAGGATCAGCCGCGCCTGGTCGTCGAACACGGCCAACCCGTCGGACATCGCCTCGATGACATAACCGAGCGTATCCGTGTCGGACTGTGCCGATTTCGGGCCGCTCAGGTCCATCGGGTTCAGTGCCGGTTCCATCCTTCTAACTCCGGATATCGGCTTTGCGGACGGCGGCCTCGAGCCCGAACACGGGCTCTCCGTTCGCCGCGGCGGCAGGGATCGTGCGGAAGCCGTCACCAAGCAGGTCCGTGACGGATGCATCGGTGGAAATCGACATCGGCTCGGCCCCGTCGCGCAGTTGCAGCGACCGTGTCACCGCCGGGCCGAAGACGTCGTAGATATATTTCTGCACGCCCACGACCGACCCGATCACGCTGCCCGCCGCCAGACCGATCCGGCAGTTCCACTGGATCGGGTGGCTCGCGTTGCGCTGTTCCAGATACCGGATAAACCGCACCGCCGCACTCGCCACCGAATTGGCATGGTCGGGCTGCGGGTCGGGCAGGCCGGACACGGTTATATAGGCGTCGCCCACGGTCTTGATGCGTTCGCAGCCGAACTGCTCGCCGATCTTGTCGAAAGCGCTGTAGATGTCGTTCAGCTCGCTGACGATAACGCCGGGTTCGTGCTTGTCCACCATTCCGGTAAAGCCCGAGAAATCCAGCGACAGGACCGATACGGGATCGTAAAGCCGCGGCGTGACCACGCCGAAAGTCTTGTATTCCTCGTAGACCGAGCGCGGCATCATGTTCAGCAGCAGTTTCTCGACCTGCTCCTTCTCGCGCTTGATCTCGCGCGTGTTGCGCTCGACCATCATCGAGTAAGAATCTATCATCGACTCCAGTTCCTTGATGCGGGAAATGTTCTGGCAGACCAGAACGATGATCTGGTCGCCGTCGTCCAGCGCGCGGTTGAAATCCATCGCCACGCTCATCGTCCGCCGCCGCACCTTGAAAGAGGTCTCGGTGGTATGGCGCCCGTCGCCGGCCAGCGCCTCCTTGAGCTGGGGAATGTCGAGGTTGACGAAAATGTCGCCCAGCTTGAGGCCGGGTTCGGCCTCGCCGAACCACTCCTTGAACGTATCGTTGTGAAAGCGGAAGGTCAGGTCCCTGACGTTCACAAGGGCCACGCCGACGCCGATCGCGCGCAGCAGCTGTTCATTGATTGCTTCGATGGACATTGCTTATTTCACCACCAGATCGCGCCGGCCGCCAAATGCCGCGACGATCGTTTCGATGTCTTCCTCTTCGAAATCATGCTCGGCCAGAACGTCCCGCAGGATTTCCACGAGCGCCTCGAACTCCTCGGGTCCGATCGAGAGGTGGCTGTGCATTTTCTGGATCTGCTCGTCGGTATAGCTCGCCGGACCGCCCAGCAGCGACGAGATGAACTTGGTCTGGTGGTCGACGATGCGATTCATGTCGACCTCGTCGAAATACGGGCCGATGGTATCGTCGTCGAGGATTCTGTCATACAGGGTCAGAACGACGCGGCTGATCTTCGAGAAGCCGCCGTATTTCTTGTAGATAGTCTCATCCATAGGGGAATTGCCCTCCATTATGCGCGGGAACGGTTTGCCGACAGGTTCTAATTCATGGAATGTCTTCAATTTTGACCCATCCCGGATGCACGTGGCAAGCAATTTGTTCCGCGCCGGCGAATGCGGCCTTCGCGGGGAGCCCGGCCGTCAGACAGCTTGGCCGGTCGCGGACACTATCGCGGCGCAATGTTTCAGGCGCATTTCGCCGGGACGCGCCGATTGTTTCAATTGTTTCAGCGCGGCGGTCAGGACGCCAGCCGCGCCGTGTCCTCCAGGACCGAGAACATCCAGTCCTGCTCGGCCTTCATCGCCTGGTTCAGGCGCTTGTGCATGGCCTTTAGCGCGTCGAGGTCCCAGTCGAAGGAGGCGATTTCGTCCGTGACCTCGAACAGGTCGCGGGACAGCGCGTCGCGGGTCGCCTGATAGGCGCGCAGGTTGCCCCGGAGGATGGAGCGGGCCAGAATTTCCGCGTCGCGCAGCGCGTCGGTTATACCGTGCGCCGTCAGCGGGTCCTTGAAATAACCGGCGTCGCCGACCAGCGCCCAGCCCTTGCCGGCGGCGGTGCGCAGATGCCCGTTCTGGCCCGCGAACCCGATGGCCCGCGCCGCCGGACGCGCCGCGGCCAGTTC
>JBFIHV010000251.1:0-4479 GCA_041601595.1 Amylibacter sp.
CGGACCACGTCATCATGGCGAAATTCGCCAAGAAATTCGGTTTCGCAGACCGCATGTTCCGCAATATCGCGATGGACGGCGAGGACGAACCGAACGTCGAGGATCTGACCCGCGAGTTCAACCGCGGTATGTGGACCATCGGCTACACCGGTCAGTCGCCGGAAAGGCTCAAACTGCACATGGCCAACCAGCAGACCTTCGACAAGACCACGTTGCAGGCTGTCGGCGGTCCGGCGGACGGCGATTACTACGGCCTGCCATGGCCAAGCTGGGGTACTCCGGAAATGAATCATCCGGGCACTCCGAACCTGTACGACATGTCCAAACCCGTCGCAGAGGGCGGCCTGACATTCCGCGCCCGTTTCGGCGTAGAGCGTGACGGCGACAATCTGCTGGCGGAAGGCGTCTATTCCGCCGGTTCGGAAATTCAGGACGGCTATCCCGAGTTCACGATGCAGATGCTGATGGACCTCGGCTGGGACGGCGACCTGACAGCGGACGAACGCGCCGCGGTCGATGCGGTCGGCGGCCCGAGCGCAAACTGGAAAACCGACCTGTCGGGCGGCATCCAGCGCGTCGCGATCAAGCATGGCTGCGCCCCGTTCGGCAACGCCAAGGCGCGGACGGTCGTGTGGACCTTCCCCGATCCCGTACCGCTGCACCGCGAACCGCTCTATTCCAACCGGCGCGATCTGGTGGCGGATTATCCGACCTATGCGGACAAGAAGTTCTGGCGGGTTCCGACGATGTACGAGTCGATCCAGAAGAACGACTTCTCGCAGGAGTATCCGATCATCCTCACATCCGGCCGTCTGGTCGAATACGAGGGCGGCGGCGACGAGTCGCGGTCGAACCCGTGGCTGGCCGAATTGCAGCAGGACATGTTCGTCGAGATCAACACACGCGATGCCAATAACATCGGCATCCGAAACGGCGATCAGGTCTGGGTCGAAGGCCCCGAGGGCGGCAAGGTCAAAGTCATGGCCATGATCACCGAACGTGTCGCGGCGGGCGTTGCCTTCATGCCGTTCCACTTCGGCGGACACTTTCAGGGCGAGGACCGGAGGAGCAAGTATCCCGAAGGTGCCGACCCCTTTGTACTGGGCGAGTCAAGCAACACGGCACAGACCTACGGCTATGACTCGGTAACACAAATGCAGGAGACCAAGGCGACTCTCTGCAAAATCTATACGGCTTGAGGAGGGCTTGAATAATGGCTAGAGCAAAATTTCTTTGCGATTCCGAGCGCTGCATAGAATGCAACGCCTGCGTCACCGCCTGTAAGAACGAGCACGAGGTGCCCTGGGGCATCAACCGGCGCAAGGTTGTTACCATCGGCGACGGCAAACCGGGCGAGCGCACGATCTCGGTCGCGTGCATGCACTGTTCCGACGCACCGTGCATGGCGGTCTGTCCGGTGGACTGTTTCTACCAGACGGAGGACGGCATCGTTCTGCACTCCAAGGATCTGTGCATCGGCTGCGGATATTGCTTCTACGCATGTCCGTTCGGTGCGCCGCAGTACCCGCAGGCGGGCAACTTCGGCAGCCGCGGCAAGATGGACAAATGCACCTTCTGCGCCGGCGGTCCGGAGGAGACACACTCCACCGCCGAGTTCTCGAAATACGGCCGCAACCGTATCGCCGAGGGCAAGCTGCCGATCTGTGCGGAAATGTGTTCCACCAAGGCCCTGCTGGCCGGCGATGGCGACACGGTTTCCAGCATCTACCGCGAGCGCGTCATCGCCCGCGGCTTCGGATCGGGCGCCTGGGGTTGGGGCACTGCCTACGGCCAGAAAGCCGGCGGTATCTAGGCTCGCCGGTACGGCTGCAAGCAGCCTGAAAAACCGGGTGCCGTCCATCAGGGCGGCACCCGCATTGACCTTGATCTTAAGAGGATGAATTTATGGGCCAGCCCCGTTTGTATTCAGTCGTTGTCAGCATATTCATTCTTCTGGTTTCGGCTTTCGCCACAACCGCTCAAGATACCGCCGCCGACCCGCGCGCCGCGACCGGCGGCGCCCAAACCCTCGCCGACATCCTGAGGCGGCAAGAGGGATTGAAAATGGACGACAGCTTCCGTTCGGACGCCATCGGCGATCCCGAGGCGGCTGCCCCGGCCACCGAGCAACTCGGGACGCTCGGCGGGGTCTCCGACTCGGAACTCTGGCGTGGCCTGCGCTACGACAAGCTCGACGTCATTTCCTCTTACAAGGCTCCGGCAGCCGGAGTGCTGATCCAGGACGGCGGCATGTGGTGGCTGGAGGTCCGCAGGGGCCCGTTGAAGGATTACGGCGGCTACGCCCTGCTGGGAATGCTGGGTCTGTTGGCGCTGTTCTATGTCGTCAAAGGGAAAATCCGCATAGAGGGCGGCCCCTCGGGCATCAAGATACTGCGCTTCAAACTGATCGAGCGCTTCGGACACTGGCTCATGGCCGGATCTTTCGTCCTGCTGGGCATCACCGGACTGATTTCGCTGTTCGGGCGCTTCGGCCTCATACCTCTGATCGGCAAAGAAGCTTTCGCCGCAATCGCCGCTGTCAGCATATTCGTCCACAACTGGATCAGCTGGGGCTTCATGGCAGGGCTGGTGCTGGTCTTTGTGATGTGGGTTCTGGAAAACATCCCGAACCGGCACGATCTGAAATGGCTGGCCATGGGCGGCGGCTTCATCGGCAAAGGGCACCCGCCCTCGAAGAAGTTCAACGCCGGACAGAAGATCATATTCTGGATCGTGGTCGTTTTCGGCGTCTCGATCTCGGTATCGGGACTGTCGTTGCTGTTTCCTTACCAGTTGCCGCTGTTCGCCTCGACCTTCGAACTTCTGAACTCTTTCGGCATCCCGCAAATGCTGGGCCTCGGTGAATTGGAGACCCAACTGGCGCCGCATGAGGAAATGCAATTCGCACAGCTGTGGCATGCCATAATCGCATTCGCGTTCATGGCGGTCATTCTGGCGCATATCTATATCGGTTCCGTCGGAATGGAGGGTGCGCTGGACGCCATGACGAGCGGAAAGGTCGACAAGAACTGGGCCAAAGAGCATCACAACCTCTGGGTGGAAGAGATCGAACAAGCCGAGAAAACAGACCTCGGCAAATCCGGTGCAACACCTGCCGAATAGGAAGCCAAAGGCCGCGGTCAGTAGATTTCCAGACCCGGAAACCCCGGCTGCGACTGCACTGGTTTATAAGGTCAAGGTTCGGGTCGGGCGCGAAGAGGAATAGCGAGAGCGGGGGATTCCCCCGCTCTTTGCATCTGAACCCCGGCGATTGCTTTGACGCTCGCCCAGCCACTCCGGCGGCATTTCAAAAGCAGACACAGCGATCCCATCTCACAAATCAACAGAATCAGATGGCAGGTTTTTTTGACTCATGCCCGGCGCCACACGGGCGCAAAAATTACCAACACGATAATTCATAATGTTTTGAATGACAAAAGTGGACTTCGAATTTGACTTACATCAACGACATGGAACTGCCCGAGCATATGATGGCCTTGTTCCCGTGAGGGGAAGTAAATTTTTCTAGTAGGGGTCTAACCATGGACAAGAAAGCACCAACTGTCACTGACACATCCAAGGGCAAGTCCAAGTCGCTCACACGAGGAGGCTGGGATCGATTTGTGAACCTGCGAAGCGAGATCGACCACTTGTTTGACGAATTATACGACAACTGGCCGTTCACGTCTTTGGCACAGCGCGGGAAATCCAGTTCCCTGACATCTCCGTTCGTGTTTGGCGACACCCTGCCCGCAATCGATGTCTGCGAAAAAGATGACCAGATCGAAGTGAAGGCCGAACTGCCCGGCATGGACGAGAAGGACATCGAGGTAGAACTTACGGACCGCATGCTGGTCATCAGCGGAGAGAAGAAGGAAGAACGCGAGGAAGGCGAGAAAGAAGGAAACTACTATGTTTCCGAACGCCGCTACGGATCCTTCAAGCGCTCGATAGCGGTCCCGGAAGGGGTCGATCACGGCAAGGTCGATGCCTCTTTCAAGAAGGGCGTCCTGACGGTCGTGCTCAAGAAAACACAGGAATCGCGGGAAAAGGTCAAGAAGATCAAGGTCAAGGCCTCGGCTTAGGGGGCGAGAGGTCCTGAATGCCCGTGATGCGGCGCTCCGGCAGAGTATCCAGTGACTTTTTAGGGTAACGGAACGCCGAACAATGTGCCTCCGCGCAACTTGCGCGGAGGCACTTTATATGCGTGGCTTTCCCGATGTCGGCAGATCGGGGTTCCGCGCGGGGACCCGTGTCAACCACCTCTCAGGTAAGTCTCCTCTCCCGCCCTTACATGAAGCGGTCCTTGGGCCGGCTGTGCAGAACCACCCAGATCCGCGCCGCCGTCATAGCCAGAAACGCCGAGATAATGCTCGTTTCCTCGGACAGGAAATATTGCAGCGCCAGATAGAGGCCGCCGCCGACCAGAGAGATCGTTGCGTACAGATCCTCTTTCAGGATCGAGGGCGTCAAACCGCA
>JBFIHV010000252.1:0-4466 GCA_041601595.1 Amylibacter sp.
CACGTCATGCAGGTGCTCCAGCGTCGCCCAGGCGATGGACAGGCCGTCATAGGTCGCCGTTCCGCGCCCGATCTCGTCCAGAATGACAAGCGCGCCGGGTCCCGCCTGGTTGAGGATGGCGGCGGTTTCGACCATCTCGACCATGAAGGTCGAGCGCCCGCGCGCCAGATCGTCCGAGGCGCCGACGCGGGAAAACAATTGCGTCACCACGCCGATCTCGGCGCTGTCGGCGGGCACGTAGCTGCCAGTTTGCGCCAGCAGCGCGATCAGGGCGTTCTGGCGCAAAAACGTCGATTTACCCGCCATGTTCGGACCGGTCAGCAGCCACAGCGGCTTGGCGTCTTCGCCATCCTTCGAGAGATCGCAATCGTTGGCGACAAAGCTGCCGCCGCCCTCGCGCTTCAGGGCCGCCTCGACCACCGGATGGCGGCCACCCTGAATGCGGAAACCGTGGTCGGGCGTCAGCCTGGGCCGGACCCAACCCTCGCCATTCGCAAGATCGGCGAAGGAGGCCGCCAGATCGATCTCGGCCAGCGCGCGCGAGGCGGCGCTGGTGGGCTCGGCCACAGCCAGGACCTGAGCCGTCAGGTCGGCGAAAATTCCGGCCTCGATCGCCAGCGCCCGCCCGCCCGCGTTCAGGATCCTGGTTTCCATTTCCGACAGCGCGACCGTTGTGAACCGCACGGCATTGGCCGTGGTCTGGCGGTGGATGAAGCTGCCGCCGTGGTCTTCGCCCAGCATCTTCTTGGCGTGCGTCGCAGGCGTCTCGATGAAATAGCCCAGAACGTTGTTATGCTTGATCTTCAGCGCGCTGATGCCGGTCTGTTTCACGTAATCCGCCTGCAGGGCAGAGATCACCTTGCGGCCCTCGTCGCGCAACTGGCGCGCCTCGTCGAGGTCGGGATCGTAACCCTTGGCGACGAACCCGCCGTCGCGGGCCAGCAGCGGCGGCTCGGCAATGACGGCGCGGTCCAGCAGGGCGACCAGAGCCTCGTGGCCGGACAGGGCGTGCACAGCCGCCGATAATTGCTCCGGCAGCTCTTTGGCCCGCAACAGCCCGGCGATGGCTCCGGCCTGCACCAGACCGTTGCGCAGCGCGGCCAGATCGCGCGGTCCGCCGCGGTCCAGCGACAGCCGCGACAGGGCGCGGTCGATGTCGGGCACCTGCCGCAAGAGGCCGCGAAGCTTGTCCCGCAGACTGTCCTCGGCGGCAAAAAACGCAACGCTGTCCAGCCGCGCGTTCAGGGTGTCGATGCGTGTAGAGGGGTTGGTCAACCGCCTCTCCAGCAGCCGCGCACCCGCGCCGGTAACCGTCCGGTCGAAGCAATGCAGCAGCGATCCGGACCGCTCGCCGGACAGGCTGCGCGTCAGTTCCAGATTGCGCCGGGTCGCGGCGTCGATCTGCATCGCGGCCTGCTCGGCCTCTTGTTGCGGGGGCAGCAGAAGCGGAAGCTTTCCGCGTTGCGTGATGTCCATGTAGCTGACGATGGCGCCGAGCGCCGCCAGCTCGGCCCGGCCGAACTGGCCATAGCCGTCGAGCGACTTCACCCCGAACAAATCGCAGAGCCTTTGCTCCGCATTGGTGCTGTCGAAAGCCGAGGGTGACAGCGCGGTCGGCGCGGCGCCTGCCTCTGCGATCACGCCGGCCAGATCGTCGTCGGCGCGGTCGCTGATCAGCACCTCTTTCGGAGCGAGCCTTGCCAGCAGGTGGCCCAGCGCGACGCGCGACGTCGTCTGGACGTGAAAGTCGCCGGTCGACATGTCGGCCCATGCCAGCGCGCAGGCGTCGCGGACCTGCGCGAAGGCGCAGAGATAGTTGTGGCGGCGTGCGTTCAGCAGGCTGTCCTCGGTCAGGGTTCCCGGCGTCACCAGCCGCACGACCCCGCGTTTCACGACGGATTTCGAGCCGCGTTTCCTGGCCTCCGCCGGGTCCTCGAGCTGTTCGCAGACGGCGACGCGAAAGCCTTTGCGGATCAGCGTCAGCAGGTAGTTTTCGGAAGAGTGCACCGGAACGCCACACATCGGGATGTCCTGCCCCAGATGCTTGCCGCGTTTGGTGAGCGCGATGTCCAGCGCCTCTGCCGCGGCGACGGCGTCGTCGAAGAACATCTCGTAGAAGTCGCCCATGCGGTAGAACAGCAAGGCGTCGGGATACTCCGCCTTGATGTCCAGAAACTGCGCCATCATCGGCGTTATGCCGCCCTTGCCTGCTGTCACGTTCTACCCCTTGATTACGGCGAGGATACAGAAGCGACAGAGACAGGAAAAGATCAAACTGCTGCGGCGACCGCGCGCCTGACAGAAAAAGGATGAAGGGTTTACCCCTTCATCCCCTCCCAGAATTTGCGAACCTTGCCGAAGAAGCTGGCGCTTTCGGGACTGTTGTTGTCGTCGAGGCTGTCGAATTCCTGCAACAGCTCTTTCTGCTTGGCGGACAGGTTGACCGGCGTTTCGACCGCAAGCTCCAGGAACAGGTCACCCTTGGCGCCGCCGCGCAGGGCCGGCATGCCTTTGCCCTTCAGGCGCATCTGCTTGCCGGATTGCGAACCGGCGGGGATCTTGACGCGGCTTTTGCCGCCGTCGATGGTCGGAACCTCGATCTCGCCGCCCAATGCGGCAGAGACCATGCTGACGGGTACGCGGCAATAGAGCGTCGTGCCGTCGCGCTCGAACAGGTTGTGGTCGGCCACGTCGATAAAGATGTAGAGGTCGCCGTTGGGGCCGCCGCGCATGCCCGCCTCGCCCTCGCCGGCCAGCCGGATGCGGGTGCCGGTCTCCACGCCCGCGGGAATGTTGACGCTCAGCGAGCGCGCCTTCTGCGTCCGGCCGCTGCCGGCGCAGGACTTGCAGGGATTGGTGATGATCTCGCCGTGGCCGTTACAGGTCGGACAGGTGCGCTCCACCGTGAAGAAGCCCTGTTGCGCGCGAACCTTGCCCATGCCGTTGCAGGTCGGGCAGGATGACGGCTGCGAACCGCTTTCGGAACCGCTGCCCTGGCAGGTGCCGCAGCTGACCGAAGTGGTGATGGAGATGGTTTCCTGCTTGCCGGTGAACGCCTCTTCCAGGGTGACCCGCAAATTGTAGCGCAGGTCGGAGCCGCGCGTCGCGCGCTGGCCGCCGCCGCCGCGCCGCCCTCCCATGAAATCGCCGAACAGGTCGTCGAAAACGTCGGAAAACGCCGAAGAGAAATCCGCTCCGCCGCCAGCGCCGCCCGGGCCGCGACCGCCGCCCATGCCGCCCTCGAAGGCAGCATGACCGAACCGGTCATAGGCCGCTTTCTTGTCGTTGTCTTTCAGAACCTCGTAGGCCTCGTTCACTTCCTTGAACGCGGCCTCGCTCTTGGGGTCGTCCTTGTTGCGGTCCGGATGCAGTTCCATCGCCTTCTTGCGATAGGCTTTCTTGATCTCGGATTCCGAGGCGTCCTTGGAAACACCCAACAACTCGTAATAGTCGCGTTTTGCCATTTTGCCTCCGTGTCACGCAATGTCGGCCCGCGTGGGGCCGACACTTTTTGTGCAGACGGTCAGAACAACCGCTTAGCGGTCGTCTTTTCCAAGGTCCTCGAAATCGGCGTCGACGATATCCTCGTCAACCGGATTCGGTTCACCTTCATCGCCTTCAGCATCGGCCTGCGCCTTGTAGATCGCCTCGCCCAGTTTCATCGCGGCCTCTGTCAGGTCCTGCGACAGCGACTTGATCTTGCCGGCGTCGTCGGAGTCGAGCGCGTCCTTCAGCGCCTTGATCGACAGTTCGATCACTTCGACAGTGGACGGGTCCACCTTGTCGCTGTGCTCTTCCAGCGATTTCTCGGTGCCGTGGATCAGGGATTCCGCATTGTTACGGGCCTCGACCAATGCGCGGCGCTCTTTATCGGACTCGGCATTTTCCTCGGCTTCCTTGACCATTTTCTCGATGTCCTCGTCGGACAAGCCGCCGGAGGCCTGGATCGTGATCTTCTGTTCCTTGTTGGTGCCCTTGTCCTTGGCGGAAACGGACACGATGCCGTTGGCGTCGATGTCGAAGGTCACCTCGATCTGCGGCATGCCGCGCGGCGCCGGCGGGATGCTTTCCAAATTGAACTGGCCGAGCATCTTGTTGTCCTGCGCCATTTCGCGCTCGCCCTGGAACACGCGGATCGTCACGGCGCTCTGGTTGTCCTCGGCGGTCGAGAAGATCTGGCTCTTCTTGGTCGGGATCGTGGTGTTGCGGTCGATCAGGCGGGTGAACACGCCGCCCAGCGTTTCGATGCCGAGGCTCAGCGGGGTAACGTCCAGCAGAACCACATCCTTGACGTCGCCTTGCAGAACGCCGGCCTGGATGGCGGCGCCGAGGGCCACGACCTCGTCAGGGTTCACACCCTTGTGCGGTTCCTTGCCGAAGAACTTGGTCACTTCCTCGATCACTTTCGGCATACGGGTCATGCCGCCGACCAGAACCACCTCGTCGATGTCCGACTTGCTGACGCC
>JBFIHV010000253.1:0-4454 GCA_041601595.1 Amylibacter sp.
AACGGTATTTTGAAGCCGGTCAGCGATCTGCAAATAAATGACAGGGTTCGCATAACCTCCGGGCCTTTCGCCGAATTCGTTGCGGTCGTCGAGAACCTGCAAACCGGGGACCGCGTTCGGGTGCTCTTCGATCTGATGGGACAGCAGACAAAGGCGGAAGTCCCGATCCAAAACTTGCGGCGCATCAGCGCCGGCTCCGCGTAATGGACGGGCACTACTGCCCGGCCAAAGACTTGTGTGCATCGACCGCCTGAGACTTCGAAACGTGATATCCATCCACATATTTAACCACCAGCCGACGCAATTCCGTCGGGTTGGCGGCTCCCAAAGCGGCATTCAATTCCTTCAGCATTGACGCGACTTCGATCTCCGACAGTCTGGATTCTTCCGCGCGGAAGATTTTGTTATGCGCCGTCGAAGTCAGGCTGTTACCGTCTATCAGAAGTTCCTCGTAGAGTTTTTCTCCGGGCCGGAGGCCGGTTATGACGATTTCGATGCCTTTGCCTTCGGCGGAATTTCCTTCTTTTACCGTGTTTCCGGACAAAACGATCATGCGTTTGGCAATATCGATGATGCGTGCGGGTTTTCCCATATCCAGCACGAAGACGTCGCCACCTTTTGCATAGGCGCCCGCAAGCAGCACCAGACGCGAAGCTTCGGGAATTGTCATAAAATAGCGGACCACGTCGGGGTGCGTGACTGTAACGGGTCCACCAGCCGCAATCTGCTGTTGAAAAAGGGGAATCACGGAGCCGCTCGACCCGAGGACATTCCCGAACCGGACCATCGAAAACTTCGTGTGGCCATTTCTGGACTGAATATCCTGGATCACCAGTTCGGCCATTCGCTTGGTCGCGCCCATAATGTTCGTCGGACGCACAGCTTTGTCCGTGGAGATCAGGACAAACCGCTCCACGGAGCACTCTTCGGCGACATCTGCAACAGTCTTGGTCCCAATGACATTGTTGTCCGCTCCTTCAAGCTCGTTATCTTCCACAAGAGGAACATGTTTATAGGCGGCGGCATGGAAAACCACATCAACGCCCTGCTCAGTCATAACGTTCCGGACGCGCGCCCTGTTTGTAACGGACCCAAGACGGGCCGTTATGCCGACGCCGAACTCTTGCGCGAGCGTTTGAAGCTCCTTCTCTATTTCATAGAGCGAGAATTCACTTTGCTCGAACAAGACGATCTTTCTGGGATTGCAGGTCATAAGCTGCCGGCAGAGCTCCGATCCTATCGACCCGCCTGCACCGGTCACCATAACTACTCGGCCGGCGTACACGCCCGCGATTTCAGGCACCTCCAAATTGACCTTGTCGCGTCCGAGCAATTCATCCGGCGCAACGGTACGTTGTCCCGCATTGCTATCCGGGTCCAGCAACAGGTCCACGTAAGAGGGGAGTATTCTGACCTCTGCGCCGATGTCGGAAAGCCGGGCAACCAGCCGGGCGCGAAGCTCATGTGTGGCGGATGGAATTGCGACCAGAACACGCTTCACTCTTCCGGCCTGAACCATCGCCTTCAGTTCCGACGGGGATTTGACCACGATACCGGAAACCACCAGACCGTGCAGACCGGGATTGTCATCGACAAGCGCCACCGGGACCACTTCGACTGAATGCCGCAAGGCCGAAACCAATTGAATGCCGGCCGCACCCGCGCCGTATACGGCTACCGGAACGGCGGCTTCGCTTCTTGTGCTCAGGAACCGGAAGAAAACCAAACCCGCCACTCTGGCCAGAACGGAACTCAGAAGGAAGGACGTTCCGAATATCAATGGCACGGAACGGGGTGTTCCCAGATACAGGAAGTAACTCAGCAGAACAGCCGCGACCGTGATTAAGGCGGCGGCGGCACCGAGACGCAAAACCGAATGCGCCTCAAAAGCATTCAACTTCACCCGCGGCAACCGCAAACCGATGATAATGAAGCCGCCGATCGCCGTCAGTAAGAAGAACAATGACACAGACGTCCGATCATCCGCAAACGGCTGAAATGTGTCAAAACGCAGGCCGTAAGCGAAATACAGGTTCAAGGGGATCAGAGCCAGATCAACACAGAAAACAATAAGCCTCTTTATCCAACGCGGCAGATTGGTCAGAAATGAATATAGCATTGGTAAGACCCGTATTTCCTTGAACTCTTTACAATTATAGAGCCAAATCCATTGTTGATTGTATTAAACCGGAGGTAGAACTATTCATTTTCATTGTACCGACTTTCGCGCAATAAAGAAGAAGATTTGCTTCGCAAGCGGGATCGGACTTTGGCTCCAGGGTTGGGACAACCCTTTTTGAGCGAAGTCCGAAAACTAGTTGTCGTAGTACCCGGAATAGGCACCGCCGGAGTAAGAGCCGCCATATCCGCCAGAACCATGGCGTGTTGCGCCCTTGGGGTTATGCTGGCTCAAGACAAGGCCTGTGACTTGCAGATCGACGCTTTCAAACATTTGCAGCCCCGCCCTGACCATGGGCTTGGGCGTCGCGTTCCACTTTACCGTATAAAGGATGGCATCCACATGTTGACCGATAACGCGGGCATCGGGGACCACCAAAACGGGTGGGGTATCGATCACAACCAGATCGTAGGTGTCCCGCATCGCCCGAAGGAAAGACGAGAATTTTGCGGAAGCGAACAGGTCCGCCGCGTTGATTTTTGGCTGCTCGCCAATAAGGATGTCTATTCCCAGACTTTCGTCATGTTGAACAACGTCCTCCAGACGGGCCTCACCCGAAAGCACTGATACAAGTCCCTTTTTTTCTTTAATATCAAAATACTCTGCAAAAACGCGGCGCCGAATGTCACCTTCGATAAGCAGCACTTTTCTGCCTAGGGCTGCCATGTTCACGGCCAGGAGAAGCGATTGCGTCGTTTTCCCCTCTGAAGGCAAAGTCGAAGTGGACATTACGATCCTGGGCGGGCTGTCGATATTCGACAACATAAGCGAGGTCCGCAGATTGCGGGTGGATTCCGCCGCCCGCGAATTTGGCTTCTTGAGAACGTAGTCGAGCAGTTCCTTGCGACTCTTGGCCGGAATGATCGGAATCGAGCCCATGACGGTATAGCCGGTTTCAGCTTCAAGATCCTCGGCCGACAGGAAGCTGTTGTGAAACATGCTGCGCATGTACACAAAACCCGATCCGGCCATCAGTCCCAGAAGAGCGGACAGGGCCAAAATGAGTGATTTTCGCGGTGACGTTGGCTCGGTCGGCACCACCGCCTGCGACAGGACACGGCTGTCGGCTTGCTGAATACCCTGCTGAACCGCGGTCTCTTTCAACCGGTTCAGAAAATACTCATAGATCAGCCGGCTGGCTTCCGCCTCCCGCTCCAACTGTTGGAGTTCAACCAGATCAGAGGACTGGGCTTCGATCTTTTGTTCGAGTTCCGCGACCGACATGGTCAGTGCCGTCACCTGGTTTTGCGCCCGGTCGCGCTCCAGAACGGTTCGTCTGAGAATTTGCTCATAGCGTTCGATGAATACTTCACTGGCCACCCTTCCCTGATTGACCAGTTCGAGCAGGCGCGTGAGGTTGCCGTCTGACGCCGCAACCGCCATGTTTTCGAGCACCCCGGACCGTTCTGCCTTCTCCAGATTGGTCACCCGGGCAGAAAATCTGTCGGCGTCGGCAATGGCCTCGGCGACCCGGTCCCGCTGGTTCTTGAGCTGGCGGTTCAACGCCTCCAAGGCCTCCGGGCTCATCAGTTCGATGCGGGTGTCAAACGCGCTGACCTTCGCTTCGGCCACTTCGAGGTCGATTTTCAAGTCGGCGACCCTGTCGGTCAGCCAGTTCGTGGCTTGTTCGGTTGCGGAAAACTTCACTTCAAGCTGGTCAAGGATATAGAGTTCCGCCAGCTTGTTCGCCAACAATGCGGATTTCTCTGCCGAGGACGTCAGGACCGTAATTTCGAACACATAGCTTTTTGGAATATTTGAAACCGAGAGCGCCTTCAGCACTTGGTCAACCGTCGCCTGAAGAATGGCGTCATCGCTTGCGGCCGTCTGCTCGTCTGACGGCAAGACAAGCCCCGCGATGAGCCGTTTGAGCGAACCAAGCGAATAGCGGTTCGGCTCGACGAGGGTCTTATTGAACTCCGGATCCTTGATCAACTCAAGCTCATGCACAAGCTTTTTGATCAGTTTGCGCGAACGCAAGACTTCGGTCTCGGTGTTGAGCGTCGTCTGATCCCCCGACAGTCCCGATAGAACCCCTTCCAGTTCCACGATGCTTTCCTGCCGATTCTGAAGGACGACGGTCGCATTGGACGAATACATCGGCACGGCCACTCGATAGGCATAATAGCCACCAATGAAGGTCGCTGCGACAATTGCCAGGGCGATCCACAGCTTGCCCCGCCAGAGCGTCCGCATCAGACCTATCAGGTCGATTTCGTCACTGGCATCCATTATCCGGGTTGCGAGTTGCACGCGTTCCGGTCTGCGGTCTGGC
>JBFIHV010000254.1:0-4441 GCA_041601595.1 Amylibacter sp.
GGGCAATGTGGACCGGATGATCCTGTCGCGTCCGGCGGTCGAAGCGGGCGAGCGGCTCGGCTTTCTGCCCGGCGACATGAAGGACAAGGTCGATCCCTACATGCAGCCGCTCTATGATGCACTGAACGATTTCCTGCCGTCGAAGCAGGTCGCCAAGCTGATCGAGGACAAGCGCATCGAGATCGCGCCGCTGGCCTTCATGCGCGGACGCACCCTGTCGAATGCCTTCGTCGTGCTCGACGAGGCGCAGAACGCGACCACGATGCAGATGAAGATGTTCCTGACCCGGATGGGCGAAGGTTCGCGCATGGCGATCACCGGCGACATGACGCAGGTCGACCTGCCGCGCGGCGTTACCTCGGGCCTCATCGAGGCCGAGCGGGTGCTGCGCGACGTCAAGGGCATCGGCTTCACCCGTTTCACGGCAGAGGACGTTGTGCGCCATCCGATGGTCGCCAAGATCATCAAGGCCTATGAGGCACAGTCCAAATCCAATGGCTGAACATCTGGATGTCGCGGTCGAGGACGAGCGCTGGAACGAACTGGAACTGGAAGAGCTTGCGGAAAAAGCCGTCGCGGCGGTGTTCGAGCGGTTGAGCCTGCCGCGTGAAGGCTATGAAATCAGCATATTGGCCTGTGACGACGGCGAAATCGCGAAGCTGAACCAAGAGTTCCGCGGCAAGCCGGCGCCGACCAATGTCCTGTCCTGGCCTGCCTTCGAACTGGCCCCCGGTGCCGCCGGCGATGCGCCGCATCCGCCGCCGCCCGCAGGCGCCGGTCCGTTTGAAACCGGCCTTGGCGATATCGCGATTTCTTACGACACCTGCGCCCGCGAAGCGGCAGAGCAGGCCATTCCGCTGGAGCACCATACCGTCCACCTGCTGGTCCATGCGACGCTGCATCTGTTGGGATATGACCACGAAACCGGGGCCGATGCGGCCTTGATGGAAGGTTTGGAGGTCAAAACACTTGAAACATTAAACATTGCTAACCCATATTAGGGTTCTTATAGGACGCCTGAACATCCGGCGTTGATTCTGGAAAGGAGCCATGGGCGACAGTATTGAAGGTTCTTCTAGCGCGGCGCAGAGCGCGCAGCAGGAAGACACAGAGGATCAGGGTGGTTTTTTCTCACGCCTGTTTTCATCCCGCACCCAATCAGCCGAAAGCGAGCTTGCCGAAGCGCAAGCGAACGGGTCAATGCCCGCAGGCGGCCTCGGAAATCTTTTCAACCTTCGGGTCGAGGACGTGGCTGTGCCGCGGACCGACATTGCGGCCGTGTCGATCGACGCGAGCCTCGACGAGGTTTTGAAAGTTTTCCGCGACAGCAATTTCAGCCGCCTGCCGGTCTACAAGGATGTGCTGGACACGCCGGTCGGGTTCATCCACCTCAAGGATCTGGCGCTCAAGTACGGGTTCAACGGCTCGACGGACAAGTTCGACATGAAACCGCTGCTCCGGCCTCTGATCTATGCGCCGCCGTCCATGCCGATCGGCGTTCTGCTGCAAAAGATGCAGTCGGAGCGTATCCACATCGCGCTGGTGATCGACGAATACGGCGGCGTTGACGGGCTGCTGACCATCGAAGACCTGATCGAGCAGGTCATCGGAGAGATCACCGACGAGCATGACGAGGAAGAGCAGGAAAGCTGGGTCGAGGAAAGTCCCGGCGTCTACCTGTGTCAGGCGCGCGCCGATCTGGAGGAGTTCGAAAAGATGCTGGGCGTCGATCTGGTGACCGATCCGGATGACGAGGATATCGATACGCTCGGCGGTCTGGCCTTCATGCTCTCGGGCCACATTCCGACCCGTGGCGAGGTTCTGAAACATCCCGCAGGGTTCGATTTCGAGATTGTCGAAGCCGACCCGCGCAAGATAAAACGGATCAGGGTACGCAAATCCAAACCGGAGGCTTGATCTGATGCCGCCCAGTCCGGAAAGATTTTTGCCTTGAACGGCTGGCGGCGACATCTCGCCTGTTTCTTTCTCGGGGCCGCGCTGGCGCTGGCGCAGGCGCCCTCGAGCCTGTTCTTCATCCCTCTGCTTGTCCTGCCCTGCATCGCATGGCTTGGCATGGCTGCGCCAACCCGTAAATCGGCCCTGATCGCGGGCTGGGCGTCGGGGGTCGGCTATTTCGCCTTCGGGCTGGTCTGGCTGGTGGAGCCGTTTCTGGTGGATGCCGCAGCAACCGGCTGGATGGCGCCCTTCGCCCTTTTTCTGATGTCGGCGGGGCTGGCGCTGTTCTGGGCCGCGGCATTCTGGCTGGCTTATCAAGCCGGCGCCACGCGCAGGCAGCGGGTCGTGGCGCTGGTGGTCTTGCTGAGCCTGGCGGAGTTTGCCCGCGCCCATGTTTTTACCGGTTTCCCCTGGAACCTGATCGCCTATGGCTGGATCGACACGCCGGTGGCGCAATTGTTGTCGCTGGTCGGGCCGCACGGGCTGGGCCTTTTGACGATGCTGGTGGCGGTGCTGCCGCTGTTGATGATCCGCAGGCCGTACCTTGCATTCGGTCCGGTGCTGGCGCTGATCGTGGCGGCGTGGGCTTGGGGAGCAGCGCGCATGCCCGCGCCGGAAGACATCGCCCTGACCGACACCACGGTGCGCATCATCCAGCCCAATGCGTCGCAGGAACTGAAATGGCGCGACGATATGGTCGGATTATTCTTCGACCGGCAACTTGCGATGACGCGCGCGCCGGGGCTCGGGGCCGTCGATGTCGTGATCTGGCCTGAAACCGGACTGCCGTTCTTCCTCGGCGAGGACGACGCCGCAATGCAGCGCGTCATTGACGCGACCGGACCCGACACCCAGCTTATCGCGGGCATCCGGCGCTATGAGGCCGGCCGATACTTCAATTCGCTGGTCCACCTCGATGCGCAGGGCGCGATCGCCGATGTCTACGACAAGCACCATCTGGTGCCGTTCGGCGAATACGTCCCCTTTGCATGGCTGGCCGGAAAAGTGGGGCTGACGGCGCTGGCGGCGCAGCTGAACTGGTTTTCCGGCGGCAGCGGTCCGCGTATCCTGACCGGCGACGGCCTGCCGCCATACCTGCCCCTGATCTGTTACGAGGCGATCTTTCCCGGCGATGTCCAAGCGGAAACAGGCCGCCCCGACTGGCTGGTGCATATCACCAACGACGCATGGTTCGGCAAGTTCTCGGGCCCTTTCCAGCATCTGGTGCAGGTCCGCGCGCGGGCCATCGAACAGGGCCTGCCGGTTGCGCGATCGGCCAATACCGGCGTGTCGGCGATCATCGGCCCGCATGGCCGCGTGCTCTGGTCGCTGCCGCTGGGCGAGGCCGGCAGCTTTGACGCCCGACTTCCCGCGCCACTGGCCGCCACGCCCTATGTGAAGCTGGGGGAATGGCCGTGGCTGGCCCTGTCGGTATTGATTTTCGCCGGCGTTGCGGTGCGTCGTCGGCGGCAAAGTTGACGCGTACGGTCCCAAATACCCATTGACCTGCGACTGTGGCGGACTTAACTGCTACGTAACCGATCGCTACAACGGCTTCCTGACGTAGCGGTGCAATCTCAATGGAGCATAAAATGTCCCGCCAAAACTATCTGTTCACTTCGGAATCCGTTTCCGAGGGCCATCCCGACAAGGTCTGCGACCGCATTTCCGACGCCGTGCTCGACGCCTTCCTGACGGAAGAGTGCATGGCGCGCGTCGCCTGCGAGACCTTTGCCACGACCAATCTGGTTGTCATCGGCGGCGAGGCGGGGCTGTCGTCCGCTGAAAAGCTCGAGGATTTCCTCGGCCATGTCGAAGGCATCGCGCGCGATTGCGTGCGGGATATCGGATACGAGCAGGACGGCTTCAACTGGAAGAACCTCGTGGTTCAGAACCACCTGCACGCGCAATCCGCGCATATCGCGCAGGGCGTGGACAAGGAAGGCGCGGGCGATCAGGGCATCATGTTCGGCTATGCCGTGGACGAGACGCCGGAGCTGATGCCCGCCCCGATCCAGTATGCCCACGCCATCCTGCGGAATCTGGCCAAGGCCCGCAAATCCGGCGCGGCCCCGATGCTGGGACCGGACGCGAAATCGCAATTGTCAGTGCGCTACGAGGGCGGCAAGCCGGTCGGGGTTTCCTCGATCGTCCTGTCCACCCAGCATCTGGACGATCAGATGACGTCCGACGATGTGCGCGACGTGGTGGAACCCTATATCCGCGCCACCCTGCCGGAAGGCTGGATCGACCAGGAAACCGTCTGGCACGTCAACCCGACGGGCAAGTTCGTGATCGGCGGGCCGGACGGCGACGCGGGCCTGACCGGGCGCAAGATCATCGTGGATACCTATGGCGGCGCGGCCCCGCACGGCGGCGGCGCGTTTTCCGGCAAGGACCCGACCAAGGTCGACCGCTCCGCTGCCTATGCCGCCCGCTATCTGGCGAAGAACGTCGTGGCCTCGGGCATCGCGAAACGCTGCAC
>JBFIHV010000255.1:0-4430 GCA_041601595.1 Amylibacter sp.
AAGAATGAAGGCGATCGCGATCAAAACCCGGTAAAAACTCAAATTCATAACCCCATGACTTTCGATAGGTTCACGGATTGGAAAAGCTACGCACATCCGGCCAAGGACATCAATGCCTTTGGCCGGATGAATAATTTCAACTTTCGGAGATCAGGCCAGCAGCGGTCACTCTGCGGGCGCCGGATTTCCGTTAAAGTCGTCCGGCCCGAAGAATATTCCGGCGCTTGCGCTGTCAGTGTTCACACCGGTCAGTTCTCCGAACTCGTCGACCTGTGCGCTATCCAGGAGAAGAATTCCCTGATCGCCTGTAAAGGTGTAACCTTCAATTGTCATTCCCGTCGATTGAATCTGGTCGAAGTCTGTAATGTTGGCCGCATCCACAGGAAGATGGATATTCAGGTCAGCAATCCCTTCGCCTGCGAAGTTGACGTCCAGAGTGGAGGTCCCGAACTCGGATTGGTAAGAACCAAAAAAAAACCCGTACTCGATATATGACGCCCCGGAGCAGGTCGCGCTGCCAGAAGTGGGTATGACTGACACATCGGTCTGCAAGCCGATGTGTCGGTCGATCCGATCAACTGCAACGAAGCCGTAGATAATGCAGCTGTTATCACTGAACGGGCTAAAACCAAGCACCTCGCCCCCCGGTTCCCACGCCGCCTGTGTCAATCTAGACTTCGCGAGGAGCCTTCTTCGCCCATGCCTGAAAAATCAGGGGCTGGGAAACGTTATATCGCCGGCGGTGTACATGATCAGCTTGTCGTCATCGCCGGACACGATGGCCACTGCACCGAATTCGATCGGATTGCCGTTGGTATCGACCGGTCCGAAGAACATGCCAGCTGCGGCACCGTCTGAATCCGCGCCGGTCACATCGTCAAGCGCAAGTTCTGTGGCTCCGTCATACAGGTCGACAGTGCTGCTGGTGAAAGTGTAGCCATCGATTGTCATGTTCAGGGACTCGAGGCGCGTAAAGCTGTCGATCGTACCCGCATCTACATAGGCGTATAGATCGGCCGTCGAATTGCCGAAGTTCACGCTCAGTTCCGAGGTGCCAGTGCCGTCCTTGCCCGACACCAGCAATTGAAAACCGGCAGCGCCCTCGTACAAGGCCGTGCCGTCGTTGGGAATGACATCGGAGTCGGTGTGGTAACCTCCGACACCGACGATCAGATCATCCTGCGCAACGGAATCGGTCGTTCCCGCCGCGTAGCCGGCGGCCAGCAACCCGGCATCGGCGGTCAGAAAGCTCGCATCCGTCGTCGTGCCTTGATACACGTTCAAGCCCGTCTGCTCCAGCACCACCTCGGTTTCGCCGTCGTCGTAGGTATAGGTTCCGTCGCCGTTGTCGGTCACGGTGACAAAGCGAATGGAAAGCTGCCCCGTGGCGTCGTCCTCGACGAATTTCGCGACCACTCCGGAAAAAACCTCCTGGTTGCAGGACCCGAGGGCAAGCGTATCGCACCCGGCCAGCGACAGATTGGCCGAATTGGCGATCCTGCCGTCGTCGTTCAAATCGTCACAGGCACCAAGCGCTATTGGCAGTACGAATGCGGCAGCAATATGCGCGGATGGTCGCAAATTCATGGATTCCCTCCCGAGAGCAGTATTAACTTTATATTAACTAATAAATAAAACCTGCACCCTTGCGTTGATCCAAGTCAAGCTTTTGCATCGTTGTCGATTGGAATGTGTCGGGCGCAGGCCGAAATTTCCACTGATCAGCCGGGTAACGCTGATCCGGGATCACGGCCACAAGCGAAACAGCAGGTTTCAGTCCGCCGCGAAAGACAGCGCCACATAGCCGTCGTCACCGGCCTTCAACAGAAGTCCGCCGATCTCGTCCGGGATGTCCTGCACATCGTCGTAGCCGTAGAAACTGCCTCCGAACTGGCTCTGGACATCGGGACCCAGAATGCCTTCTGCAGATGCGCCGTCGCTCAACAGGGAAACCGTGCCGCCACCGAAGGACGCGCCGTCGATGACGGCGCCCGTCACCCGCACCTCGTCCACCGGCGCGCCGATATCCGCGAAACCGTCGGCAAGCAATGACAGTGTTCCCGCGCCGAAGTCGGCCGTGGCGGCGGCACTGCCCGACAGCAGCTCGAAACTTCCGCCCGAAACGGTTGCTCCGCTCCCGAAGGCAACACCGGAATAAGTCGCGGTTCCGCCCGACGGAACATCGGCGTCGGCCGTTACGATCCCGATCACGCCCTCGGCCGAATGCTTGACCGCACCGATCCGGTATTCTCCATTGTAACGCAGCACATAGTCGAAGCTCGCGCCATCGAAGGTCGACAATAGAAAGACCCCGCCGTTGCCGTCGCTGAAATACACGCCCTGCTCCGGGTCATCCGGATCGACATAGTACATCGTTCCGGTAAACGCATATTGGCCGTCGTCCAGGGACAGGGGTCCGACGTCGTGCCGAACCGATCCCGCGACGGCAAGCAGCGGGATTTCGTTCGCCTCCTGTCCCGTCTGCGGAATACCCAGCCCGACGCCGCGAAGGGCGCTGCTGGTTGCTGCCTCGCTGTGGATCGTCTCGTACTCGTTTGCCGGCGGAGGGGGCGGATCGTCCGGCGACGCGCCGCCGCCGCAGCCCGCAAGGCCGAGGCTACAGCCGAGCGCGAAAAATGATGTTGAAGCGAGGCGGGACAAGGCATACTCCTGCATTGGCTCGGTTATAAGCACAAAATTGACCGCGCACCCCCGCGCCCGTTCGCGGCAAATTTGACCAGAACATGCTTAATTGCGGGTTAACCACGGCCTTGAATTCCTGCGGAAACAGACCATTCTATCAGGCAAAGGAGTCACCATGACATCGTCGCAGCCCTTGCTGAACACGCCTGACCGGCACGCCAAATCCAAGCTGGAGGGCGGGCAGCGGTTCGTCATGCATACGGAATTCGAACCTGCCGGCGACCAGCCGACCGCAATCCGCGATCTGGTGCAGGGCATCGGCGACGGCGACCGGAACCAGGTCCTGCTGGGGGCGACCGGCACCGGCAAGACCTTCACCATGGCCAAGGTCATCGAGCACACGCAGCGGCCCGCGATCATCCTGGCGCCCAACAAGACGCTGGCGGCCCAGCTTTATGCCGAGTTCAAGAACTACTTCCCCGAAAACGCGGTGGAATATTTTGTCAGCTACTATGACTACTACCAGCCCGAGGCCTATGTGCCGCGCTCGGACACCTATATCGAGAAGGAAAGCCAGATCAACGAACAGATCGACCGCATGCGCCACTCGGCGACGCGGGCGCTGCTGGAACGGGACGACGTGATCATCGTGGCCTCTGTCTCCTGCATCTACGGCATCGGCTCGGTCGAGACCTACACCGCCATGACGCAGGATTTGCACGTCGGCCAGAACTACGACCTGCGCGAGGTGATGGCCGATCTGGTGGCGCAGCAGTACCGCCGCAACGATGCCGCCTTCCAGCGCGGATCGTTCCGCGTGCGCGGCGACAGCCTGGAGGTCTGGCCCGCCCACCTCGACGATCGCGGCTGGCGGTTTTCCTTCTTCGGCGAGGAACTGGAGAGCATCACCGAATTCGATACCCTGACCGGCGCCAAGGAAGGCATGCTGGAAAAGGTCCGGATTTACGCGAACTCGCATTACGTCACCCCGCGCCCGACCATGCAGCAGGCGATCAAGGGCATCAAGGAAGACCTCGCCGTCCGCCTGAAGCAACTGGAATCCGAAGGCAAGCTGCTGGAGGCCCAGCGTCTGGAACAGCGCACCAAGTTTGACCTCGAAATGCTGGAGGCCACCGGCGTCTGCAACGGCATCGAGAACTATTCGCGCTATCTGACGGGCCGCGCGCCGGGCGAGCCGCCCCCCACCCTGTTCGAATACATCCCCGACAACGCGATCGTCTTCGCCGACGAAAGCCACGTCAGCGTGCCGCAGATCGGCGGCATGTACCGGGGCGACTATCGCAGAAAATTCACGCTGGCCGAACACGGTTTCCGCCTGCCGTCCTGCACCGACAACCGGCCCCTGAAATTCGAGGAATGGGACGCCATGCGGCCCCAGTCGGTGTTCGTGTCGGCAACCCCGCAGAAATGGGAACTGGAGCAATCCGGCGGTGTGTTCGCCGAACAGGTGATCCGGCCAACCGGCCTGCTGGACCCGCCGGTCGAGATCCGGCCCGTGGACACGCAGGTCGACGACCTGCTGGACGAGGTGCGCAAGGTCGCGGCCGAGGGCAACCGCGTGCTGGTCACCACGCTGACCAAGCGCATGGCCGAGGACCTGACCGAATACATGCACGAACAGGGCATCCGCGTGCGCTACATGCATTCCGACATCGACACGATCGAGCGGATCGAGATTCTGCGCGACCTGCGGCTCGGGGCCTTCGACGTGCTGATCGGCATCAACCTGCTGCGCGAGGGGCTCGATATTCCCGAATGCGCGCTGG
>JBFIHV010000256.1:0-4422 GCA_041601595.1 Amylibacter sp.
ATCACTCGCGGGATGCGTGTTCTCGATATCGCCTGCGGGGCGGGCAGCCAAAGCATTGAGGCTGCCAAGCGCGTCGGTCCGGAAGGCCACGTGCTGGCCAGTGATATCTCGGACACGATGCTCGAATACGTGCGCGAGAACGCCCTTAAAGCCGGTATCGAGAACATAGAGACACTTGCGGCCTCCGCGGACGAACTGGATGCGTCGCTCGGGCCGTTCGATGCCGCGATCTGCCGAATGGGCCTGATGCTGTTTCCCGCTCCGCAGCGGGCGCTTGAGGTGCTTCGGCCACTCTTGAGGCCAGGCGCACGCTTTGCTGCGCTGGTCTTTACTACGCCTGCCAATAGCCCTTTCCTGTCACAGCCGATGGCAATCCTGCTTCGCCATGCCGGCAAACCGTTACCCAAGCCCGGCAGCCCCGGCATCTTTGCTTTGGGCGGCGACGGTGTCCTGGAAAACCTTCTGATGGAAAGTGGATTTGCTGAAATTGAGACCAGGACTGTGCAAGCCGACATCGTCCTGCCGAGCGCGGAGGATGCGCTGCATCTGATGCAGGAGGCCGCGGGGGCCTATCGCGCGGTGGTGGCCAATCTCGATGAAGAGGCAAAGTCCCGGGCGTGGGAAGAAGTCCATGAGTGCCTCAAGCAGTTCAGCGCCGAAGGACGCTTCGAGACAAGCCTCGAAGCCGTGATAGCTTCAGGCGTGAACCCGGAATAGACAACCTGAACAAAGGATCTCTTTCGGCTCGGAGCAATACGCACGAATGTCGGCAAAGCGCCGGGAGTCGTCGTCGGACGTGATTTGCACAATCGCCGGCTTTGGGCGGAGACCAGCCATTCGTTGCGGTGACCAAAGCGCAATTTGATCGGAAAAGCTGGCGTTCAAGAGGACAACAATGGCCGTTGACCCAACGTCGAAAAATTGGACGTTGGCTTGCCTTCGGACTCTGGGGGGTTAATGGCTGGAAAATATTACGGACGCGGTCGTTGAGAAATTTGTCGTATAACTCATCACCCACTTAAAATTTTTGCTTGAATGACGGTTTGATGGAGAAAGTGCCCGCTTTCTGTATACTGGTGTTCACCGTTGTGGCGAGATGCAATGAAAGATTCGAACAAATGAAGAGATTTGGCCTTGATGCGACCGATATTCGCATCCTCAGTGCGGTTCAAAAGCATGGGCAACTGAGCAAAACCAAGTTGGCTGAGATCGTCAATCTTTCTCCGACGCCCTGTTTGGCCCGTTTGGACAAGTTGAAAGCTGCAGGTTACATACGAGGGTATCACGCTGAAATAGCGCTGGATAAAGTCGGTGATTTTACCCAGGTCGTTGTGACCGTCTCGCTGACGCATCACCGCAAATCGGATTTCGATCGCTTCGAAGCCTTTATCAGTAACCTGGACGAGATCACCGAATGCATCGCCACAGGTGGCGGTACGGATTATGTGATGAAGACTGTAAACCCCAGCCTTGCCTCGTTTCAGCGCTTGATGGATGCCCTTCTGGGGGCTGAACTCGGGATAGACCGCTACATGACATACATCGCGACTCGCACGGTCAAATCAGGCCAGCCCAACCTTGAGAAACTGGCCACTAGGGACGGTAATTAGCCCGACACGTCCGAACAGCCCGTTTGACGCAACTAAATGGTCTGCTCAGCCTTCCGCCAGCACATTTTTTAGTCCGCATGCATGCCCTATTCGAGGTTAAATAATCGCCAGGTTTAGACACTCCAAGGCCGATGGGGCCGCGGGTAGACAAGGGCGAAGACGAAGATGACACACTCAGATGATTTCGGGTTCGGTACGCAGATCCGGAAATCCCCGTATTTTGACGCGACCGTCCGCTGGGGCGCACAAGCGTTTTCGGTATATAATCACATGTATATACCGCGCGACTTCGGTGACCCGGAGCAGAACTTCTGGAACCTGGTAAACGACGCCATCCTGTGCGACGTGGGAGTTGAGCGCCAGGTCGAGATCACCGGCCCGGATGCCGCAAAATTCACCCAGATGTTGACGCCGCGCGATCTGTCGAAGATGGCTGTAGGGCAGTGCAAATACATCCTGATCACCAATGCCGACGGTGGTATCCTGAACGATCCGATCCTGCTGCGGCTGGCGGAAAACCATTTCTGGATATCGTTGGCCGACAGCGACATCCTGCTTTGGGCGCAGGGCGTGGCCGTGAACTCCGGTCTCGATGTAACGATCCGCGAACCTGACGTCTCGCCGCTGCAATTGCAGGGGCCCAAATCAGGAGAGATCATGCAGGCGCTGTTTGGCGAAAGCATCATGGACCTGCGCTATTACTGGTTGCGTGAGGTCGAACTCGACGGCATTCCCCTGATCGTGTCGCGCACCGGATGGTCCAGCGAGCTGGGCTATGAGATTTACCTTCGCGATGGCGCGCGCGGTGACGCGCTGTGGGAGCGGATCATGGTGGCAGGCATGCCCTTTGGCCTGAAACCCGGCCACACCTCGTCCATTCGCCGCATCGAGGGCGGCATGCTCTCCTATCACGCTGACGCCGACATAAGCACAAATCCCTATGAGCTTGGGTTTGACCGGCTCGTGGACCTTGACATGGATGCTGACTTTGTCGGCAAAGCCGCGCTGCGTCGCATTCAGAAGGAAGGTGTCCGCCGCAAACAAGTGGGCCTGATCATCGACTGCGCACCGCTGAAAGGGCCCAACACCACATTCTGGAACATCAACAAAGATGGAAACGCGATCGGCAAGGTCACGTCCGCAGTCTACTCGCCGCGCCTTGAGCGGAACATCGCCTTGGCCATGGTCTCGGCGGATTTCGCCGTGACAGGAACCGAGGTCGAGGTTGTTACCAATTCCGGTCCGACCCTAGCCACTGTGGTGGACCGCCCGTTCTACGACCCAAAAAAGAAACTTGCCGCCGCCTGAGCGCCTCGGCTGAATTGGAGACCTGACAAATGTCCGACCTTTCAATCGAACTGCACTGGCATCGCGCAACACCCGTATTGCAGACCGGTAAGTATTCGAATGCACATACAGTGCAATACAACGACAGCCATGGTGTCCAAGTGGACGCCGCCCCCGACTGGGGCGGCGACCCGGGCCACACCAATCCCGAACAGGCCCTCGCGTCGGCGCTGTCCAGCTGCCACATGATGACCTTTCTGGCCCTGTGTGCGAAAGCCGGCTGGCCGGTAGCCACCTACCACGACCATGCCGTTGCGCACCTTGGCAAGAATGCCAAGGGCTTGATGTCGGTGACACGCATCGATTTGCATCCGGTCGTGCGGTTTGACACAGGATTTTCGGTTGAACCGGTCGAGATGGAACAGATGCAGGACCGCGCACATCGGTATTGCTTTATCGCCAACTCGCTCGCCGAGAGTGTCGAAATCAACATTCTTTAAATCTCGGGGAAGGATCGGAACTGTGCAAAAGAGCGGTATTCTGCTGTATGAACTGGATGACGGCGGCATCCTGCGCCTAACTCTGAATGACCCCGGGCGGCGCAATGCGCTGTCCGAGGCAATGTTGGCAGAGCTGGGCGCGGCCTTTGCCGAGGCCGGGGCCAACCCGTCGGTGCGCGTCGTCATTCTTGCAGCTAACGGTCCGGCCTTTTGCGCGGGTCATGATTTAAAGCAAATGACCGCTGGCCGCGCCGGCGACGACCGCGGCAGGGCATATTTCACCAAGGTAATGGCGCAGTGTTCTGGTGTCATGCAGTCGATCGTGAATTGCCCGAAACCGGTCATTGCCGAGGTCGCGGGGATTGCAACCGCGGCGGGGTGTCAGCTGGTGGCCAGCTGCGATCTTGCCATCGCTGCGGACACTGCGCAGTTCAGCACGCCGGGCGTACACATCGGTCTGTTCTGCTCTACGCCCATGGTGGCCTTGTCACGAAACGTGAGCAACAAGCACGCGATGGAAATGCTGCTGACCGGCGACATGACGCCCGCAAGCCGGGCGGCGGAGATCGGGCTGATCAACCGCACCGTTTCCCCTGAGGCCTTGCAAGTGGCCACCATGGAGATGGCACGCAAGATCGCGGCTAAATCCAGCATGACACTCGCCACCGGAAAGCGTGCATTCCATGCGCAACGCGAGATGGCCCTGGCTGAGGCCTACGATTACGCCTCAGGCGTGATGGTCGAAAACATGCTTGCCCAAGACGCAGAGGAAGGTATCGGCGCCTTCATCGAAAAACGTGACCCCAAGTGGCAGGATGCCTGATCTCATGAATGCAAACCCCTACAACACCGGGCTGGATCGCAATCCCGCGAATTATCAGCCCCTCACACCATTGACCTTTCTGGAGCGTGCTGCCAGCGTTTTTCCCGACCAAACGGCAATCGTTCACGGCGCGCTGCGCCGCAACTACGCCGAGTTCTATAGCCGGTCGCGGCAGTTGGCCTCGGCCCTGGCTCAGAAGGGC
>JBFIHV010000257.1:0-4415 GCA_041601595.1 Amylibacter sp.
GATGCCCGCCAGCACGGGGTCGAGGTCCGGCCCGTCTGCATCAACGCCAGCTTCTGGGACAATGTGATGGAGCCCGACGGCAAGGGCGGGCTGGCGCTGCGGATCGGGTTCCGGCAGATCAAGGCGATGCGCGAGGACGAGGCGACATGGATCTGCGCGGCGCGCGGCAATGGCTACCATGCGGTCGAGGATGTCTGGCGCAAGGCCGGAACCGCGCCGCGCATCCTGACCGTTCTGGCCGAGGCCGACGCCTTCGCATCGCTGGGCCTGTCGCGGCGCGAGGCCCTGTGGCAGGCGCAGGCGATCAGGGGGGCCGAGCCCCTGCCGCTGTTCGCCCGCGATCTGGAGGGCGAGGGGCTGGCAGAGCGGCCCGTGACCCTGCCGGAAATGACCGAGGGCGAGCATGTGGTCGAGGACTATGTCTCGATGCGGCTGACCCTGCGGTCGCACCCGATGGCGCTGCTGCGCAAATACCTGACTCCGCCGATCGGGGCTGCGGCGGAACTTCCTGTTTCCAGAGGCGCGCAGAACGTCTAACAATAAATCGTAACGATTTGTTCCCGGTATGAACGGAGAGGCAGAAGCAAGACATGAGGATTCTCAAACGATTGTTCGGATCATCCGAAGATCAGGCGCCGCCAGCCGTGTTCACGGCGCCGATCCAGCCGAACAGGCCGCTTTATGTTATCGGCGACATCCACGGGCGTGCCGATCTGCTGGCGAAAATGCTGGACCGTCTGGCCGACATCCGCGAGCCGGACTCCGACCTGGTTTTCGTCGGCGATATCGTGGACCGGGGCGAGGACAGCGCCATCGCCCTGTCGACGATCAAGGATATCACCGAAAACCCCGGCAACGCAGCCTATTGCCTTATGGGCAATCACGAGAAGATGCTGCTGGATTTTCTGGACGAGCCGACCGTCAAGGGCGCGCGCTGGTTACAGTATGGCGGATTGCAGACGCTGATGAGTTTCGGTCTGCGCCAGATCACCGAGCGAGCCAGTGAAGAGGTCCTGCTTGCCGCCCGCGACGTCTTTGCCGAGAGCCTGCCGCAGGAGACCCAGACATGGCTCCGCGAACTGCCGCTGCGCTTTGCCAGCGGCAATGTCTCGGTCGTGCATGCGGCAGCCGACCCCGACGTGCCGGTCGACCAGCAGTCCGCGCGCGTTCTTCTGTGGGGGCACAACAAGTTCACCGAAAAGTCCCGCACCGACGACCAGTGGATCGTCCACGGCCACACGATCACCGAAGAGCCCTATGCGTTTTCGGGAAAGATCAATGTCGACACCGGCGCCTTCGCGACCGGTCGGTTGACCTGCGTCCGTATCGGCGCCAACGAGGTCGAGTTCCTGTCGGTTCAGAACTAGCGGCAGTAGAGCGCGTACAGCAGTTCGATGATCTGCCGGGCATTATTGTCGGAAAGGGCGTAATAGACGGCCTTTCCGTCCCGGCGGAAGCTCACGAGGTCGTCCTTGCGAAGGCGCGCGAGTTGCTGGGAAACGGCCGCCTGACGCGTCGCGAGCGCCTCTTCCAATTCGCCCACGGACTTCTCGCCGTCCGCCAGATTGCACAGAATCATCAGTCGCCCGCTGTGCGACAGCGTCTTGAGCAACTCGGCGGCGGCATCGGCGCTCCCGTGCAATTCCGAAAAATTGCCGGACGTTATACTAGCTGAAATATTTCCCACAAAACCCCCTACGGTTGAAAACAACCTAGCCGACAATTCCGGGACTAAAAACAAAAAAGTAAAACAGGTGGGAATTTTTACAAAAATAGTGCGGAATTGATAAGAAATGCAGCAGAATGCAAGCGCTCCGGCATAGCGCGCCGCGATTGGCGGAGCGGAACCGCCGGTCATTTCCCCGGTTTCCGCGGGCGCAGCGTCGGGAATGGGTGGCGCATTTTTTCCGGCGGACTACTATGATAACAACAGCATAACGCGGTCACGGGACCAATGGGTGCCCTGTTGAAGGAAATTCGTGCATGACAGAGGCATCGGCAAAGCGGCGCAGGCCATTCGACACACGCGAAATGCGCGATGTCCTGTCCAGCTTTTCCACCGGTGTCACCATCGTTACAACCAGCGATGGGCGGGGGGCGCCGGTCGGGATGACGGCCAGCAGCTTCAATTCCGTGTCGATGGAACCGCCGCTGATATTGTGGAGTGTCGCCAGGTCCGCGCTTTCGTCAGAGGCTTTCCGGTCCGCATCGCATTTCGCGGTCCACGTTCTGGCGGTGGATCAGGTGGAGCTGTCCAACAGGTTCGCCAAGAGCGGCGCGGACAAGTTTTCCGGCACCGCCTACAGGATCGACCGGAACGGCGTGCCGCTTCTGGAGGGAACCGCAGGCCGCTTCGACTGCCGAACGTGGCAGGTCTATGAGGGCGGCGACCATTGGATCATCGTCGGCGAGGTCGAGGGTATCGCCCGGGAGAACAAGGACGGGCTGGTCTTCAGTGCCGGAACCTATGCGACGGCCACGCCGATCCGGTCCAACGTGCGCAAGCTCGAACCCGAGCCGGACCTGCCGAATCCGCTCGACGACCTGCTGCTGTATCATCTGGCGCGCGCCAACCGGCATATGGGGCAGAATTTTCATGCGGCGGTGCGCGCCGCTGGTCTGACCGTGCCGGAGTGGCGCGTTCTGGCCAACCTGAGCCCGGACGCCGGAACCGATATGGAGGTGCTGGGCACGCTGACGTTCATCGATCCCGATCTGTTGTCCGACCTTCTGCAATCCATGCAGGGCGACGGCTATTGCACGTTGGAGCAATCCGGCGCGGGCTGGATGGTGAAGGGGACGGAAAAGGGCCGGCAAAAGGTATCGGAAATGATTGCGCAGGCGACGGAACTGGAACGCCGGGCCGTCGGCGATCTGGGGGCGGAAGGCCAGCAGGAACTGCTGGAGATGCTGCGCACCATCGTTGCGAACACCCAGCCGGACGACAGCCGGAAATGAAAACGCCGCGCCGAGGGCGCGGCGTTCAGGAAGCGCCTTGCGGCGCTATTTTATGATCAGTTCGGGTCCCATGAATTTCGTCGGCAGATAGGTCGAAATCCACGGCACGTAGGTCACGATAATCAGGAAGACGAACAGGACCGCCAGGAACGGCAGCGCCGCGCGGACCACCGCCATCATCGGCATGCCTGCGACCCCCGAGGTGACGAACAGGTTCAGCCCGACCGGCGGTGTGATCATGCCGATCTCCATGTTGACCACCATGATGATGCCCAGATGGATGGGGTCTATGCCCAGTTCGATCGCGATCGGGAACACCAGCGGCGCGACGATCACCAGCAGGCCCGACGGTTCCATGAACTGACCGCCGATCAGCAGGATGACGTTGACCACGATCAGGAAGGTGATCGGGCCGAGGCCTGCGCCCAGCATCGCCTGCGTGATCTGCTGCGGCACCTGCTCGTCGGTCAGCACGTGCTTAAGGATCAGCGCGTTGGCGATGACGAACAGCAATGTCACGGTCAACTTGCCGGCCTCGAACAGCGTGTCGCGCGTGTCGGAATGCCAGAAGGCCGTGATCAGCGCCTGCGGCTTGCGGAACAGGCTGGTATTTTTACCCGAACCTTTCGTCGCCAGCGGCCCCATGTCCTTGTAGACGAAACAGGCGATCAGCCAGGCATAGACTGCAGCCACCGCCGCCGCCTCGGTGGGCGTGAACACGCCGCCGTAGATGCCGCCGAGGATGATCACGATCAGCAGCAGTCCCCAACCGGCATCGCGGCCGGCTTCGAAAACTTCGCCCCAGCCGAGCCAGTCGCCCTGCGGCAGGTTCTTGACCCGGGCCATGACATAGATCGTGACCATCAGCATGAAACCGGCCAGCAGGCCCGGCAGAACTCCGGCGAGGAACATGCGCCCGACGGACACCTCGACCGATGCGGCATAGACCACCATCACGATCGAAGGCGGGATCAGGATGCCGAGCGTCCCGGCGTTACAGATCACGCCAGCGGCGAATTCCTTGGAATAGCCGACCTGACGCATGCCTGCGATGACGATCGAGCCGATGGCCACGACCGTGGCGGGCGAAGACCCGGAAAGGGCGGCGAACATCATACAGGCCAGTACGCCGGCAATCGCCAGACCGCCCGGAAAATGCCCGACGCAGGCGATGGCGAAGCGGATGATCCGCTTGGCCACGCCGCCCGTCGACATGAAGGACGAGGCGAGAATGAAGAACGGGATCGCCAGCAGGGTGTAATGGCCCTCGAACGCGTTGAACAGCGTTTGGGCGATTGAGGCCAGAGAGCTGTCGGAAAACCACAGCAGGAACAGGATGGACGAGAGGCCCAGCGACACGGCGATCGGCACGCCGATCAGCAGCAGGCCGATGACCATGGAAAACAGGAGTACGACATCCATGATCAGTTATCCTTCTTGTCGGAGGTCTCGTCAGC
>JBFIHV010000258.1:0-4412 GCA_041601595.1 Amylibacter sp.
CACGCCACCGGACCCGAGCGCATCGCGCCGGAATGGTGGCTGGACGATCCGGCCTGGCGGACCGGCACGCGCGACTACTGGCGGGTGATCACCGAAAGCGGCGAGCACCTGTGGCTGTTCCAGGCGCTGGGCGCGGGGGCCGCTGGCGGCTGGTTCATGCACGGCGATTTCGGCTGAAACAATTGAAACAAACACGACCGGTACAGGACATACCCCTGAAACAACGCGGGCCTAGAAACGGGTGATACAACCCGCCAAAGGACCATCGGCATGTTTGAGGACAAAAGATACAAGATCGCCGGACCCTCTGGAGGACCGGGCGTCCTCGGCCCCTGGAGAGCCCCCGCCGGCGCCGAAAAGCCACATCGCCGCCGCGCCATGAAACGCGGCAGCGCCTCGGTCTGGAACCGGATCAGGGGCCGCGCGCGCACGGCATTATCCACGAGCAAGGCAACCTGACCCCGGCAAACGCATTGGAGAACGACATGACCCGCATTCACGACAATATCCTGACCACGATCGGTTCCACTCCGGTCGTGCGACTGAACAAGCTCGCCCCCAAGGGCATAAACATTTACGCCAAGCTCGAGGCTTTCAACCCGCTCGGGTCCGTCAAGGACCGGCTGGCGCTCGGCGTCATCGAAGCGGCGGAGCGCGACGGCACGCTGAAGCCCGGCCAGACGGTGGTCGAGGCGACGAGCGGAAACACCGGCATCGGGCTGGCCATGGTCTGTGCCCAGAAGGGCTATCCGCTGGTCATCGTGATGGCGGAAAGCTTCAGCGTCGAGCGGCGCAAGCTGATGCGGTTCCTTGGTGCGCGCGTCATCCTGACCCCCGCCGCCGCCAAGGGCACCGGCATGGTCGCCAAGGCGCGCGAACTGGCCGAGAAACACGGCTGGTTCTTCTGCCGCCAGTTCGAGAACGAGGCCAACGCCGACATGCATTCGCGCACCACCGCACAGGAAATCCTGCGCGATTTCGAGGGCATGAAACTGGACTACTGGGTGACCGGCGCCGGAACCGGCGGCACGCTGCGCGGTGTCTCGCGGGTTCTGCGCGCCGAGATGCCGGAGACGAAGATTGTCGTTTGCGAACCGGACAACGCTCCGATCATGGCCGGGGGCATCCAGCAGAAGTACAACGACGACGGCTCGCCCGCCGACAGCCACCCGATGTTCCGCCCGCATCTGATGCAGGGCTGGACGCCGGACTTCATTCCGAAACTCGCGAATGATGCGCTGGTCGGCAATACCGTCGATCGGATAGTGCCGGTCGATGGTGCCGAATCCTTGCGCCTGTCGCGGGCGCTGGCGACCGAGGAGGGCATCTTCTGCGGCATCTCTGCCGGCGCGACGCTGGCCGGCGCCCTGAAGGTCGCCGAAACCGCGCCCGAAGGCTCCAACATCCTGTTCATGGTGCCCGACACCGGCGAGCGCTATCTCAGCACGCCGCTGTTCGAGCATATCTCGGAAGTCATGTCAGCAGAGGAAGAAGAGATCGCCGCATCGACCGACAACTACCGCATCGGCGGCGCCGTACCCGCGGCGCCCGCCGCCGCGCCGGAGCCGATTGTCCTGCCCGAGGCGAAACCGGAAGCGGTGCAGTTCGTCGAGGACACGATCAACGATCCCGATATGCCCGTCGTGATGTTCGCGCTGGAATGGTGCGAATTCAGCTGGGCAATTCGAAAATTCTTTACCGAGTTCGACATCCCCTTCCGCTCGGTTGACCTCGACTCGGTCGCCTATCAGAAGGGCAACTTCGGCGGCGAGATCCGCAAGGACCTGCACCGCAGGACCGGCGCACCCACCATTCCGCAGGTCTTCGTCGGGGGCCGCCACATCGGCGGCTGCACCGAGACGCTGGACTGTTTCAGAGACGGCCATCTGCAGGGCCTGCTGGAGGCGAACAGCGTCATGTTCCGCCGCGACCTTTCCAGCGACCCCTACAGCTTTCTGCCGAAGTGGGTTCACCCCAGATAAATCCGTTTTTTCACGAGGCTACGAAGGGCTCCGGTCAACCGACCGGAGCCTTTTTCGATTCGGATCCGGCGGCGCGCCAGGCACCGGTCTGCTGCTGAAACAATCGAAACGCGAAACGGGTCCGGCCGGCATCGAACTGAAACAAACATGCAGCAAAAAGCCTTCATCGCGACGGACCGGCAAGACCTTCTTCCTCCCGAAGGCTTCGCAGGCCCGCCGCAAGAGAAACCAAACGGACCCATGAAAAGGATCAAACACATGACTACAGACGTAATTGCAAAACCCGCCAAAGTCGCCATGAACGGTGTCGACGTTCCGACGCTTATGGCGACACTCGGCGCCGTGAACAGCCAGCGCGAGCTCGCCAAGTTCACCTTCCGCGCCAACGGTGAATGGCTGAAGGGCACGCACAGCCGGACCCGCATGAACGGCTATTCCGGCGCCGGCGGCGATCACCAGCGCGCAGCCGACTTCGTGGTCGAAAACGATCACCCTGCCGTTCTCGTCGGTGGCGACAACGGCGCGACGCCGGTCGAATTCCTGCTGGCGGCCCTCTCCGCCTGCATCACCGCCGGCATCGGCAACATCGCCTCGGCGCGCCAGATCAAGCTCGAATCGGTCGAGACGACGATCGAGGGCGATGCGGACCTGCTCGGTATCCTGGGCCTCGACAACGGCGTCCGCAACGGCTTCAGCGGCATCCGCGCGACCTTCAGGATCAAGGGTGACGCTCCGGAAGAGACGCTGCGCCAGATCGTCGAGCAATCGGTGAAGCGCTCCGCCGTCTACGACGTGCTGACCAACGGCACGCCGGTTGTGATCGGCATCGAAACCGACTGATAGCTTGCCCGGTTGGCGGCGCGACGGCGTGCCGCCAACCGAACACCCATCACGTTACGACTATAAAAATCACGCTTTAATATCGCTCATCAACTATTTGCCTTAAAACCTGAAAAACTGGAGAAGACTCTTGGAAAAATCAATCGACGTTCTCGTTATCGGAGCCGGCCAGGCCGGGCTGGCCATCAGCGCCTGCCTGTCCGCGCTCGGCATCGATCACCAGGTCGTCGAGCGCGGCCGCGTCGGTGAACGCTGGCGCTCGGAGCGGTGGGATTCGCTGCGGATGCTCACGCCCAACTGGATGACGCGCCTGCCCGGCGTGACCTACAAGGGCCCCGACCCGGATGGCTTCATGCGCAAGGAACAGGTCGTCCGGATGTTGACCTCCTACAGATACCATGTCGGTGCGCCGGTTCTGGAACATACCGAAGTCACAGCCGTCGATGTCGCCTCCGGCGGATACCGGGTAGCCACGAGTTCCGGCGTTTTCCGCGCGCGCGCGGTCGTGATCGCCATCGGCGCTTGCAGCATGCCGAACGTTCCCGCCTTTGCCTCCGGCCTGTCGCCCGATATCGAGCAGGTCGTACCCAGCCGCTATCGCCGGGCCGACCTTCTGCCGGTCGGCGGCGTTCTGGTTGTCGGTGCTTCGGCCACGGGTGTTCAGCTGGCGTCCGAGATCCACCGGTCCGGCCGTCCCGTGACGCTTGCGGTCGGCCAACATGTCGGCCTGCCTCGGCGCTATCGCGGCCGGGACATAATGGAGTGGCTGGACGGCTGCGGTTTCCTCTCTGACCCGCGCGACGCCGAAGCGGATTCAAGGAAGATAAACAGCCAGCCTTCGCTGCAACTGGTCGGCGGACGCCGGCCCGAAACGCTCGATCTGTCCGCCTTGCAGGCCAACGGCGTCCGCATGGTCGGACGCGTGCTGTCGGCATCCGGCCGCGAAGTGGCCCTGTCGTCCGACCTGCCAAAGCAAGTGGCAGAGGCCGAGCGGCGGCGCAACAAGATGCTGGACCGGATCGACGACCACATCCTTGCCAATGCGATAGCCGCACCGGACACCGGTGCGGACCGGCGTCGGACGCCCGGTTTTCCGGACAGCCCCGAGCGGCTCGATCTGAAGCAGGCCGGAATTTCCACGGTCGTCTGGGCCACGGGTTTCCGCCGCGCCTATCCCTGGCTGAACCTGCCGGTGACCGATGCGAAGGGAGAGCTCATCAACCGCGGCGGCGTCACCGCGGCACCGGGACTGTTCGCGCTCGGCCTGCCCTTCATGCGCCACCGGGCATCGACCTTCATCGACGGGGTCGGCCGCGACGCCGAAGCGCTCGCACCCGCGATCGCCGCCTATCTGGAAAAAACAGCCGCCAAGGCGGCCTGAACGGAGTTACAAGCCATGACCAATCTTGCCTTCGCACCGCATTACGACGCCGTTGTCGTGGGCGCCCGCTGCGCCGGCGCCGCCACCGCCATGCTGCTGGCCCGACAGGGCGCCAAAGTCCTGGTGATCGACCGCGACCGGCCCGGAACCGACACGATGTCCACGCATGCGCTGATGCGCGGCGCGGTCATGCAACTGTCAAGATGGGG
>JBFIHV010000259.1:0-4407 GCA_041601595.1 Amylibacter sp.
CCGGCCTTGCCGCCGACGAGGCCAAGCGGATCGCCGACGCGGCGGTCGCCCGCAGCGCGCCGGAGCAGGCGGACCCGCCGCTCAGCGCCGAGGAACACCGTGACGATGTCCGGAAAGCCATCCGTCGCATCGCGGTCCGAAACCTCGCGGTCCCGACCGCAAGCCCCGACGCGGAAGAGACCGACCCGCCGCGCGGATCACAGCCCGAACCGGCCGCGGCCGAGGACCGGTATGGCGACGAGACTTTCGACGACGAGGTCGGGGCCTTCGAAGACGCGGTTGCGGCGTTCGACGACAAGAATGCGGACGCGGAAGGCGCGGCGATGTTCGACATGGCTGACAGCGCGCGGGAAGACAGCGCCGGGGCCGGACCCGGATCGGACAGCGAAACCTTTGCGGACACTTACCTGGACCCGGATATCCGGGAAGAATATCCGGCGACAGAGGCGGAGGCAGAGGCAGAACCGGGCCCCGAAACAGCGCCCGAACCGGAGGAAGTGGCCGCACCGCCGGCCGCTGTTCCAAACCCTGACGACATCCGGCACGTGCGCCGGTCGCTGGTCGAGAACCGCAAGGTGCTCCTTCCGGATGTGGAGGAATTGAACACCTCGCTGCGCATGGACAAACCCGAAGCCCGCGTGGATCTGCGCTCCTCCGCCTTCAGCGACGACGATATCGCGAACCGGAACAAGTTCTGGCTCGGGCTGGTCACGGCGCTGATGCTGTTCGGCATCTTCTCGGCGCTGTACCTGATGGGGCCCGCGATTTCGGACGTGTTTCCGGCGGCCGATCCCTACGTGGCCGAGTACCGCCACTTTGTGGATACGTCGCTCGATGTGACGGCCAAGGCGCTGGTGCCGCTGGTCGACTGGCTAGAAGCGCTCTAGCAGCCGTTTCAGGTAATCCAGCTCCAGCTGCGGCCGGTCCTGCTCTCCGGTGCGCTTGCGGATCTCGTCGCGCAGTTCCTTCGACCGGCGGTACAGGTCTTCGTCGGGCAGCATGTCGTCCTCGGTCGACGGCGTGCCGTTGCCGCCCAGCGGCCGGCCCAGCGGATCACGCTGCACCTGCCCCGTGACCGGCCCGTTGCCGTCGCCCTGCTGCTGGCCGCCGTTCTGGCGCTCCGCCTGCCGCGCCGCTTCGTCCATGTTGCGCAGACCCTCGCGCAGCGCGTCTATCGCCTCGGCCTGGTTGTCCAGCGCGCCCGAAGCGTCGCCGTCTTCGAGGCTGTCCCGGGCCTCGCCCATCTCGCGTTCCGCCTGGTCCAGCGCTTCCTGTCCGGCGCGGCCGGCCTCGGACCCGTTCTGCGGCAATTGTCCGCGCTGGCTTTCCAGAAGCTGCCGCAGGGCGTCCTGACGGCGGGCGAGATCGCCCAGACCGGAACCGCCCTCGCCTGGCTGCTGTTGCTGGCCGGGTTGCTGGCCGGGCTGATTTTGACCCTGCTGCTCGCCGCTCTGGCCCTGACCGTCCTGTTGCTGGCCGTCCTGCTCACCCAGTTGCCGGGGCCCCTCGGCACCGTCTTCCCGGCGCTGGCGGTTGAATTCCTCCTGCATCTCGCGGAAGGTCTCGTCGGCCAGATCCTGCTGCTCGCGCAGCGTGTCCTGCAAGCCCTGCCGGCCGGACTGCTCGCCGCCCTGACCCTGACCGCCCTGGACGACCTGCATGTTTTCCAGCATCTGCTGCAACTGCCGCAACAGTTGCTGCGCCTCGTCCATGCGGCCCTGCTCCATCAGTTCCTGAATCCGGTTCATCAACTCCTGCAACTGGTCCTGCGTCACCATCTGCGACGGGTCGATCTGGCTTTGCTGCCGGTCGGGGTTGCGCTCCGCGTTCTCGGCCAACTGGCGCATGTAATCCCGCGCCGCGCGGCGCAGCTCGTCCATCAGCTCCTGGATCTCCTCGTCCGTGGCGCCGTTTTCCATCGCCTCGGACAGACGCTCCTGCGCCCGTTTCAGGCGTTCCGCAGCATCCGACAGGTCGCCGTCCTCGATCAGCAGCGCGGCTTTCCACAGCAGTTCCGCCACCTCGTCGCGCACCTCGTCGGTCAGCGGAGCGGCGGCATTGTAGTCCAGCCGCCGGATGGCGGTGCGGATCATCAGGTAGGCCTTGTCGTTCTGGAAAATGGCTTGCGGCCGGTGTGTCACCGCCTTCAGGATCATCCCGACGCGACGCGCGTTCTCGCGGGTCCACAGCAGGTCGCGGCGCTGTTCGGCCACCGATCCGGCCAAGGGATCGAAAAACCGCTTGCCGGGCATTTCGGTCTGCACCGGCTCGATCGCGCCGACGTTTTCCGCCGCGTCATGCACGTTCAGCGAAATGCGCACGGGCAGCCCCGCCCATGGATGCTCGGCCAGTTCCTCGACGATGGTCTCTTCGATCAGCGCCAGATCGCCGCGGATCGGCAGCTGCACGGAAAAGGACAGCGGATCGCGCGGCTCGGGGTCCGCGGCCAGCCCGTGGCGGCGGTCGACCTGCTCCATATCCAGCCGCACCTCGACCGCGCCGCCCTCGATGCCGTAATCATCCTCGGCCTTGTAGGGGATCTGCATGGAACCCTGAAGGCTGCGCGAAATCTCTCCGGTCAGTTCCACGGTCGGGGCCTGATCCGGGATCATCCGAACCTGCCATGCGACGGGTTCCGCGCCGCGCGGCGCGACCGTAAGCTCACCGTCGCGCGCAATCTCGAATTCGACCTCCGACAGTCCGGTGTCGGTCTGCGGCAGACCCGTGCCGCCTGCCGCGCTGACCGTCTCGCGCAGGGTATTGGCGTTGACCGGGCCATAAACCCGCAGGATCACCCGCGTGCCCTCGGGCAGGTCCAGCGTCTTGTCGCGGGGAAATTCGTTCAGATAGATCGTCGGCTTGCCGGTATAGGCGGGCGGTTCGGCCCAGCCCTCGTAGGCCGGCCCGCCGGCGACGACGTTGGCAGGTACGCCCTGCAAGCCGTCCATCAGGCTCTGCCCCGGCTTGCCGGAGACAAAGACAATGGCCGAGACGAACACCAGCAGCGCCATCAGCCGCAGGGCCCAGGGATCGCGTTTCGACAGGTGCGGCCTCGGTTCCGCGGCGCGCGCCGCACGCGCCACCTCGGCCATGCGTTTCAGGTGCATCGCCCAGACATATTCCGACGCGTCATCGCCCGCGCCGATGACCTGCCGGTCACTCAGACTGCCCAGCGGCCGCCCCTCCAGCGCCGCGTCCAGCCGGTCGATCGCCGCCTTGCGCGTCGGAAAGCGGAAACGCTCCGCCCCTCGCACCAGCAGGAACAGGAAAGCGCCGACGAACGCCGCCACAACCGCCAGCAAGGCGGTCTGCCCCAGCGCCGCGAACAGCCCCCAGCGCAGCAACCCGTAGCCCAGCAGCGCCAGCGACCCCGCCGGCCAGAAGCATTGCAGGACCCGTTCGGCGAACAGCGACAGCCGCGCAAGCACGATCTGCCGACCCAGCGCCCGCAGCGCCGCGTCGGAAATCCGTTTTGCCTCTGTCGTCCGAGCCTCGCGTTCCGGCCCTGCCATAAGCGCCTATCCCGTCCGGCCGCGAGTCACATGCTCACAGCCACTCGGGAATCTTATCTCGATTTATGATTTCGTCAAAGCTCGGTCGCTCGCGTATGACGGCGAATTGATCCCCGTTCACCAGAACCTCCGGTATCAGGGGCCGGGTGTTGTATTCCGACGCCATCACCGCGCCATAGGCCCCGGCAGAGCGGAACGCCACCAGATCGCCCTCTTCCAGCGCCGTCAGATGACGCTGGCGCGCGAAAGTGTCGCCGGTTTCGCAGACCGGCCCGACGATATCCACCGGATGCGTGTCCGCGCCGGCGGGCGGCTCGATCACCGGAATGATGTCGTGATGCGCGTCATACATGGCTGGGCGGATCAGGTCGTTCATGGCGGCGTCCACGATCAGGAAATCGCGGCCCTCGCCCTGCTTGTTATAGATCACCGAGGTCACCAGCAAACCGGCGTTGCCCGCCACCAGACGGCCCGGCTCGATCTCGATCTCGCAGCCCAGATCGCCGACCGTCTCGCGGATCACCTCGCCGTATTCCAGCGGCAGCGGCGGCGCGACGTTGGAGCGCTCATAGGGAATGCCCAAACCGCCGCCGAGGTCAAGCCGCCGGATGTCGTGCCCGTCGGCCCGCAGCGCGCGGGTCAGTTCGGCGACTTTGCGATAGGCCTGCCGGAACGGCTCCAGATCGGTCAGCTGGCTGCCGATGTGCACGTCGATGCCGACCACCTCGATCCCCGGCAGGGCCGCGGCATGGGCATAGACCGTCCGCGCCTTGGCGATCGGGATGCCGAACTTGTTCTCGGACTTGCCGGTGGCGATCTTGGCATGCGTCTTCGCGTCCACGTCCGGATTGACCCGCACGGTGATCGGCGCGACCACGCCCAGTTCGGTCGCCAC
>JBFIHV010000260.1:0-4403 GCA_041601595.1 Amylibacter sp.
CGGTCGTGGCGCATTCTGGACACCGCGATCGCAGTTATCATGCTGTCGATCGCGGCGTCGCTGTTAGGGACGCTGGGCGCCTAGGGGCGCTTTACTTCGCCGGTTCGACCCACCAGACATCCGGCAGGAACCCGAGCCAATCGCCGTACATCGGGATGGTCTTCGGGTAATGCAGTTCCGCTTTATGAGCGATCCTTGACACGTCCGAATACCAGAACGGAATGACATAGCGGCCCGAGGTCAGGATCCGGTCCAGAGCCTTGACCGATGCGCGGAAGTCCTCCTGCGTTTTCGCGCTGAGCATGGCCTGTATCATCGCCTCCGCGGCCGGACTGTCCATCCCCATGTAGTTCCGCGATCCCGGCTCGGTAACGCCCTGCGATCCCCAATAGAGCATCTGCTCGTTGCCCGGCGAAAGCGATACGCCGCGCCGGTAATATGTCATGTCGAAGTCATAGGCGTTCGACCGCTCCTTGTACTGCGCGCTGTCCACGACGGTGATCGTGGTCTGGATGCCAAGGCGCGACAGGGCGTCGACGTAGATATTAGCGATAGCCTCGTTTTCCGTGGAGCCCGCGCTCAGCAGGATATCGAACCTGAACACCTGCCCGTCCGCATTCTTCAGCGAACCGTCCGTGACGGTCCAGCCCGCCTCGTCCAGCAGCTTCGATGCGCGGCGCAGGTTCTGGCGGTTGCGCTCGGCGCCGTCGGATTCGGGAAAACTGTAACCTTCCAGCGCGCCGGGCAACAGCTGGTCCCTGAACGGCTCCAGCAACTCGGCCACCCGCCCCTTCGCCGGACCCTCGTCCATGCCCAGAACGGAGTTGGAGAAATACGAGGTAATTTTCGGCTGGAGGGTTCCGTTTATGGTCTGGTTTATGAACTCGTTGTTGAAGGCGAATATCAGGGCCTGCCGCACGCGCCAGTCCTTGAACAGATCGCGGCGGGTGTTGAAAACGAATCCCTCGATGCCCGTCGGCCTCTGGTGCGGGATTTCCGACTTGACGATGAGGCCTTCCTTGACGGCGGGAAAGCTGTAACTGTCCGCCCAGCGGCCGGCGTTCCATTCCCGGTGCGTGGAAATCGCGCCGGTCTTGAACGCCTCGAAAATGACGTCCGCATCGGTGAAATATTCGTATTTGATCTCGTCGATATTGTTCTGGCCGCGATTGAACGGCAGGTCCTTGCCCCAGTAGTCCGGATTCTTTCTGAATGTCACGAATCGGTTCGGCTCGAACTCCGAGACCAGGTAAGGCCCGCTGCCGGTCACCAGATCGAGCGAGCTTTCATCGAATCGCCTCACCTCCCAGTCCGCCTTTCGGAGAATCGGTCTGAGGCCGAGAATCAGCGGAAGCTCGAAATCGACGGTGTTGAAGGTGAATTTGACCGACCGTTCGCCGGTTTTTTCGCTGCTGGCGATTTTTTGCCATGCGTTCAAATAGCGCGGGTGGCCCAGGGTTCCCAGCGTCTCGAAAGACCAGATCACGTCCTCCACCGTGACGGGTGAACCGTCTGAAAACGCTGCCTCTTTCCGCAGGGTGAATTCGACCCAGTCGCGCTCCGGTCCGACCTCGATCGACTCGGCCAGAAGGCCATAGAGAGTGAAGGGTTCATCCCAGCTCCGGCCCATCAGCGTTTCGACCACGTGGACCTGCACCCCCCATGGTGCGCGGCCCTTAAGAATATAGGGATTCATCGAGTCAAACCCGCCGGTTTCGGCAAAGGTTATGCTGCCTCCCTGCGGTGCGTCCGGGTTCACATAGGGCAGCGAAGCGAACCCCTCGGGCAGGGCCGGATCGCCGTACATGGCGATGCCGTGGCGGGGTTCCGAAAGGGCCGGATTCGCCATGATCAGGCCGCATATTAGCGCGGCCGTTCGAAGGGGATTTTTTGCCTGCATTACTCGTGTCATCTGCGCAACATTCTCGTTTTTGAATCGGTGTTTGAGGGCTGAAGTTTAAACGAACATTCTGAAACTACAAAATTTTACTTGGCCTAATTGAGCTTAAACCTTATAAATGAATTACTGCTCGATAGGTTTCTTGCCTGTATGAAACCTGCCTCAATACTTAACGCCCTCCTTGTGAGGGCGTTTTTTTTTGGCGGCGGTGGCAATCGGTCTGGCCGCATTGTCGCAAAACTGTCAAATATCCGGTGTAACTGCCGGAACGGGACTTACGTCAGGAGCGAACAAATGCGGATACTGGTTCTTTGCACGGGCAATTCGGCGCGCTCGATTCTGCTGGAGGCGATTCTGAACCGGCTCGGTCAGGGACGGATCACAGCCTGTTCCGCGGGATCGCATCCCGTGGGCGCGGTCAATCCGAACGCTTTGCGCCTGCTGCGGACCGAAGGCTATGACACCAGCGGCCTCAGATCGAAATCCTGGGACGAGTTCGGACGGGACGGCGCGCCGGAAATGGATGCGGTGATCACGGTCTGCGGATCGGCCCGCGACGAGGAATGTCCCTATTGGCCCGGCGCGCCCTTGCAGGCGCATTGGGGGGTCGAGGACCCCGCCGCCGTGACCGGGCCGCAAGCCGATATCGACAGGGCGTTCGCCGAGACCTACGCCAAGCTTTTCGCCCGCGCCAAACAGTTCGTTGACGGATACACCCGCGACATGCCGAAACAGGATCTGGCGCGGCTCCTGTCCAGCATCGGCAAGGCCGACGCGTGAAACATTGACCCGGCACGAGGTCATCCAGCCTGACTGCCCCGGCGCGGCTCAATGCGCCAGCGACGTCACCCACAGAATGACCACATCTTCCTGCGAGGTGGAAATCACGTTGTGGCCCATCGTGGCGTCGTAATAGGCGCTGTCGCCGCGACGCATTTCGACCGGCTCGTAGAATTCGGTATACAGCATGACGATGCCGGTCAGCACGTAAAGGAATTCCTCGCCGCCGTGCCGGACCCAGCCGTCGAACTCGTCGATGCTGCGCGCGCGCACCCGGGCGCGGTAGGGCAGCATGTGCTTCGATTTCAGTTCCGGCGCCAGAATTTCGTGTTCGTAGGTCGCGGTCGAATGCTGCTGGCCCTCTCCGGATTTGGTGACCGCCATGCGGGCCAGCCGGACGTCGCTCTTGGGCGGCGTGAACAGTTGCGGCACGGAAATATCCAGCCCTTCGGCGAGTTTTTTCACCGCGTCGAAGGTCGGCGACATCTGCTCGTTCTCGATCTTGGACAGGGTGGACCGCGCCAGACCCGCTTTTTTAGCCGCGTGCTCCAGCGTCCATTTCTTGGCCTTGCGCAGCGCCCGCACCCTTTGGCCGAGGTTCAGTGGCTCGACCGAGGCGGCCCTGTCCGCGTCGGACCGGGCAATCTGGATGAGGCTTGGTTCGGGCTTGGATTCCATGGCGGCTCCCTGTTGGCGGCATTTAACGCAAACCGGATTGCGGTTGCAACCGGCACATGTTGCACTACATTCGCGCCATGATAAAACTCGACATAATATCCGACCCGATCTGCCCGTGGTGCTACATTGGCAAAACCCGCCTCGACCGCGCGATGGAGGCGCATCCCGAGCATGAATTCCTGATCGAATGGCACCCGTTCCAGCTCAACCCCGACATGCCTGCGGGCGGCATGGACCGGCGTGAATACCTGGAACTGAAATTCGGCGGCAGGCAGGGCGCGGTTCAATCCTATGCCCCCATCGTCCAGGCCGCCGAAGACACCGGATTGCAGATCGACTTCGCCGGCATCAAACGCACGCCGAATTCGATCGACGCGCACCGGCTGATCCACTGGGCCGGGATCGAGGGAAAGCAGAACGCAGTCGTAGACCGGCTGTTCAAGGCGTATTTCAGGGAAGGCCGCGATATTTCGGACCACTCCGTCCTGCAAAGCATTGCCGCCGCTGCCGGCATGGACGGCGCGGCGATCGGACGTCTGTTGGAAACGGATGCCGACCTGCAGGAGCTGCGCGACCGCGACGCTCATGCCCGTATGCGCGGGGTTCAGGGGGTGCCGTGCTTTATCGTCGCCAATGAGTACGCCATCAGCGGCGCCCAGCCGACGGAATTCTGGGAAAACGTGATCGCGGATCTTTCCGGAAACAAACAGCGGACAGAAGCCTAGGCCGCCTTCGGTTTCACCAGCGCCGCCAGATCGCGCACGATGATATAGGCGCCCTTGACCTTGTCGCCTTTTTTCGCCCAGTCGCGCAGAACGATGATCTTGTTGTCCTTGATTTTCGCCGTGCCGCGCTGGTCGTGCAGGAATTCCACCAGCCCCGCCGGATTGGCGAACTTGTCGTTGTGGAACTGGATCACCAGCCCTTTCGGCCCCGCGTCCAGCTTGGATATTCCAGCGCGTTTGCAGGTCGATTTGATGCGCACGACGCGCAGCAGCATGTTGACCTCTTCCGGCAGTTTTCCGAACCTGTCGATCAGCTCGGC
>JBFIHV010000261.1:0-4392 GCA_041601595.1 Amylibacter sp.
CTATATCGCGACCCTGGCCCGGCTTCAGCTGGAAAGGCTGGGGGCGCCGTCCGACAGCGAACGGATGGGCCTGATCGCCGCGAAAGAGGACGAGATCCGGGGCCTGAATGGCAGGATCGCCGAGTCCGGGCGGGCGCGCGCCATGGCCTGGCGGAACATGACCTACGGCCGCGGCCTGAGCCATGAGGCGCTGGCCGTCTTGCGGGAGAAACTGGCGATGGAGTGACGGAACAGGGTGCCGCAGCCGCACCTCAGGCAACAGGATTCTGTCCGGACACGCCGGGTGGTCAGAAATCCGCCGCATTGTGCTGCTAGAACGATTCGGTGTTAAAAAGGGCCCAGGCTTTCGTAGTGTCAGCACGTGAAAGCGAGACCGTAACGGTAAACCCTCGTGGTCCGAGGGATGTAAAGGAGTTCAGAAATGATGCGAGATTCAAAAGGTTTCAGAGTATTTATCACCGCGGCGCTTGCCGTTGCCGCGCTGTCCGTGGCGCCGGCGATGGCCGGTCCCGGCAATTCCGGCGACAACGGCGGCGGCAACAAGGGTGGTAACAAGGGCGGCAACCACGGTCAGGTCAACGCCGGCGGCGGGCAAGTGCTCAAGGCCGGCAATCAGGGCGGGCAGAAGCGCCAGAGCCAGGGGAACGGCACGCTGGCCTCTGAACTGAAAAAACTGAACGGCGCGATCCACGCCAGTTTCAGGGCCTGGACCAATGCCAGTTCAAACGGCGTGCCGGGGCTGGCGCGGACCTATGCCGGGTCGACCGGAGCATTGAGCACCTTCGAGGGTGACCTGACGCAGCTCGAGGCGGACAAACAGGCCCTGCTGGACGAGATTTCCTATCAGGAATACCAGACGATGATCGATAATCTCGATCCGGCCGGTTTTGACACCCCGGAACTGTACGAGGAAGAGCGCGCCGGCCTGGTTGCGCTTCGCGATACCGCCCGGACCGACGAGGAAATCGCCCTGGAACTGGATCCGATACAGCAGCAGCTGGACGATTACGAAGGCAACCAGACAGCGGCCGAGGATTCCCTGAACCGTCTGACCGGCGGGCGCGAACTGTCGGACGAGGCCATGGGCGTCTTCGAGGCGCGCGTCGAGGAATACCTGGCTTCCGACGAGTATCTGGCCACGGTCGAGACCGAGGGCGACGTGCTGCTTGTCGAAGAGGAAGCGCCGGTCGAATAACACCTCTCGAAACCGAGGCAGACCAAAAGAGCAGACGGGCGTCGCGGGCAATTCCGGCGGCGCCCTTTCCTTTTCGGATGTCCGGTCAGTCGCCCGGCAGGGGCTGCGCGTCCGGCGCGGCGACCGGCGCAGGGGCGGGGCGGGACGACGGCAGGATGGTGACGTCGCGGCGCGGATACGGGATATCGATATTGTTTTCCTTGAGCGCGTCCCACAGCGCCAGGTAGACGTTGCCGCGGATATTGGTCAGCCCGCCGGTCGGGTCCTTGATCCAGAACCGCAGCCGGAAGTCGATCGAGCTCTCGCCGAAATTGATGATGTGGCAGACCGGCGCGGGATTGGCGACGACGCGGGCGACCGACAGCGGCGCGGCGGTGCAGATGCGTTTGACCTCGTGCGGGTCGCTGTCATAGGACACGCCGAAATCGATATCCAGCCGCACGAAGTTCGAGCTGTGCGTCCAGTTGATCACCTGGCTGGTGATGAAATCCTCGTTCGGCACCAGGTATTCGCGGCCGTCGCGGGTCTCGATCGAGGCATAGCGCGCGCCCAGTTGCGTGATCCAGCCGAAGGTGTCGCCCAGCGAGATGACGTCGCCGGGCTTGATCGACTTGTCGAGCAGGATGATCACGCCCGACACCAGATTCGAGACGATCTTTTGCAGGCCGAAGCCGATGCCCAGGCCGATCGCGCCGGACAGGAGCGCCAGATTGCCGAGGTCGAAGCCGATGGTCCGGATGCCCATCAGGAAGGCGATGCCGAACAGCGTCAGTTGCAGGCCCTTCGTCACCAGAACCTTGATCGACGGCGACATGTCCATCTCGTCGATCTTCTCGATGCGGGAGGTCAGGTATTTCGACAGGACGCCCGCCACGGCCATCAGGACGGCCAGTGTCAGGATCGCGGTCAGGACCATCAGCACCGACAGGTGGGTGTCGCCAAGATCGATGGCCGCGCTGTCCAGAAGGATCGTGACCCTGTCCCAGAGGCCGACGATTTTCAGCGTGACGTAGATCCAGCCGACCCAGGTGATGACCTTGCGCAGCGTCCGGTTCTTGATCATGCCGGTGACGACGGCGATGAACAGCCAGGCGATCCCCAAAGAGGCGAATATGCCGACGAAATAGCTTTTGCTCGGGAATTTTATCAGTTGCAGCATCACGACATAGGTCGCCGAGGTCAGCACCGTGAAGATGATCAGCAGCAACCGGCGGTTCAGGATCGCCAGCAGCCTCAGCGACCATTTCGGCCAGCCGGTGATCTGGCCCAGCGCCTCGCGGATGCGGGGCCTGAGCAGCCGGTAGACAACATAGGAAACCGCCAGAAGGGCCAGCAGGATCGCGATCTGATACGCGCTCCACGGGTTCATCAGCCTGACGCCGAAATTCTGCATGGTGGCCCAGAACCCTTCGGCCTGTTCCGCGATGGTCCGCTGCACGGTTTCCAGGGACTGCTGAGCCTTCTGCGGATCGACAAGCGGATTGGTCTGGGTCTGGTGCTCCAAGTCACTGCCTCCTGTTTCGAACGAATCTAGTGCGCTGCGCCGTTTCTAGCAAGCATCGCAAAGGCCGGAACCCAAACAAATGCACCGGCGCTTGCAGGCGTCGCGAATTCGCACTACATGAGGCTCATGAATTTCGTTTTCGACATGGATGACAGATCGCGCCTGCCGTGGAGGTTCCACGGCGACCGGCTTGCCCAGCCGGCGGGCCTGTGACGCCCTCAGCCATCGGACAACCATTCACTGAAATATCCAGCGGGAGACATAAATGACCGCCCCCAAGACACTCTATGACAAAATCTGGGACGCCCATGTGGCCGACGAGGACGCGGACGGCACCTGCCGGCTGTATATCGACCGCCATCTGGTGCACGAAGTCACCAGCCCGCAGGCCTTCGAGGGCTTGCGCCTGGCCGGCCGCACCGTGCATGCGCCGGACAAGACCATCGCCGTGCCGGATCACAACGTTCCGACGACCACCGACCGCGTGGAAGGCATCAAGAACGAGGAAAGCCGCATCCAGGTCGAGGCGCTCGACAAGAACGCCGCCGATTTCGGCATCCATTACTATCCCGTGTCGGACGTGCGGCAAGGCATCGTGCATATCGTCGGCCCCGAACAGGGCTGGACCCTGCCCGGCATGACCGTGGTCTGCGGCGACAGCCACACTGCGACGCATGGCGCTTTCGGCGCGCTGGCGCATGGCATCGGCACCTCGGAGGTCGAGCATGTGCTGGCGACCCAGACGCTGATCCAGAAGAAATCGAAAAACATGAAGGTCGAGATCACCGGGTCCCTGCGCCCCGGCGTGACCGCCAAGGACATCACCCTGTCGGTGATCGGCCGCACCGGCACTGCCGGCGGCACCGGCCATGTCATCGAGTATTGCGGTCAGGCCATCCGAGAGCTGTCGATGGAAGGCCGCATGACGGTCTGCAACATGGCGATCGAGGGCGGCGCGCGCGCCGGTCTGATCGCGCCGGACGAAAAGACTTTCGAATACGTCAAGGGCCGCCCGCATGCGCCGAAGGGCGCCGACTGGGACAAGGCCATGGCCTACTGGAAGACCCTGTTCACCGACGAGGGCGCGCATTTCGACAAGATCGTGACAATCAAGGGCGAGGATATCGCCCCCGTGGTGACATGGGGCACCTCGCCGGAGGACGTGCTGCCGATCACCGCCGTCGTGCCCAGCCCCGAGGATTTCGAGGGCGGCAAGGTCGAGGCGGTGCGCCGCTCGCTGGCCTATATGGGCCTGACGCCGGGAACCAAACTGTCGGACGTGCAGATCGATACCGTCTTCATCGGCTCCTGCACCAACGGCCGGATCGAGGATCTGCGCGCCGCGGCCGCCGTGCTGAAGGGCCGCAAGATCAAGGAAGGTCTGCGCGCCATGGTGGTGCCCGGATCGGGTCTGGTCCGCGCCCAGGCCGAGGAAGAGGGTCTGGCCGACATCTTCATCGAGGCCGGTTTCGAATGGCGCATGGCGGGCTGTTCCATGTGTCTGGCGATGAACCCCGACCAGCTGTCGCCCGGCGAGCGCTGCGCGGCGACCTCGAACCGCAACTTCGAGGGCCGTCAGGGCCGCGGCGGACGCACGCATCTGCTGTCGCCCGCGATGGCGGCGGCGGCGGCGGTGACAGGCCACCTGACGGATATCCGCGAGTTCCGCTAGGCTTCAATACGGGCGTATCCC
>JBFIHV010000262.1:0-4389 GCA_041601595.1 Amylibacter sp.
CCCTCGACACAGCGCAGGCGATAGACGCGTTCCTCCAGCGCCATCCCTTTCAGGATATCGTCGTAGGAATAGTCGCCGGGGTTGTTCGCCAGCCCGCCGACCTTGACCGACCACGGGTCCGTGGTCAGCGCATCGGCATAGGCCGCCGGGTCGTCCTTGGCGGTACCGAATTCATAGAAGTTGTTATAGGTCGTCGCCGCCTCTTGCGGCGTCACCGGCAGATCGACCGAAAACCGGCCCTTGCTTGCCGGTAGCGGCCTTGCCGCCGCCGTCTGTGCGAAACCGCCCGCAGCCAATATGCCCGCGGCGCCGGCGATGATCTGGCGGCGGTTCAGGAAATCCTGCTTTGGCGTCACGTCTGAATATCTGAGGTCGGTCTTGAAACGATACATTGTCAGCTCCCGGCTTTTGCTTGGAACATGACTTATTTCAATGGCGCCACCAAATCAAAACACACCGCTTCACAAGCTTGTTTTAATTCTTTCAATCTCAGTCTGTCATGACTTCGGGCCGGGGATGCAACTTGTCCATCGAGATCGAGCGGCCGCTGGCCTGCACGATCCGCACATGCGGACGGCGTATCAGGCGGGGTTCGGTCACGCCCACCGAATGCGCGATGGTCTCGACCTCGTTGATCACGCCCAGCGCATAGTTCGCCACCTTGTCGGCCTTGACCTTCGGCACCAGACCTTTCTGAAAGCGCCGGTCGTGCGTTGTAATACCGGTCGGGCAGGTATTCTTGTTGCACTTGAGCGCCTGAATGCACCCCAACGAGAACATGAACCCGCGCGCCGACACGACAAAATCCGCGCCCAGCGCCAGACACCACGCAACATCCGAGGGGTTGACCATCTTGCCGGACGCAATCAGGCGCACCCGGTCGCGCAGGCTGCGCTCGTGCAGGATGTCGGATACCCGCGGCAAGGCTTCGCGCAGCGGCAGGCCGACCAGATCCATCAGCGGCATGGGCGCAGCACCGGTGCCGCCGTCGCCGCCGTCTATGGTAATGAAGTCCGGCGCAAACTCGACGCCGCGTTTCAGCACCCGGTCGAAGAAATCCGCCAGCGAGTCGAAATCGCCCATCACGGTCTTGAACCCGACCGGCTTGCCGGTGACCTCGCGGATATGGTTTATGGCGTCGATCAGTTCCTCGTTGTTGGCAATGTCGGTATGGCGGTTCGGCGATATGCTGGCCTGCCCGACCGGAATGCCGCGAATGCGCGACACCTCGGCATTCACCTTGGCTGCCGGCAGGATGCCGCCCTTGCCCGGCTTGGCGCCCTGGGCGAGCTTGATCTCGAACATCCGGACCTGCGGGATCGCCGCCACCTCGCGCAGCTTGTCGTCCGACAGGTTGCCCCCGGCGTCCCGCACGCCGTATTTCGCCGTCCCGATCTGGAACACGATGTCACAACCGCCGGCCAGGTGATGCGGCGACAGACCGCCCTCGCCGGTGTTCAGCCAGATACCGGCCTTGGCCGCACCCCTGGAAAGCGCCAGAACGGCGGGTTTCGACAGCGCGCCGTAACTCATGCCGGAGATGTTGAAAATCGACGGCGCTATATAAGGTGTCCGGCAGTACGGCCCGATTTCCAGGGGCTCGGTCCTGGCTGCCTGCTCGTCCAGCGGCGGAAAGGCGGCGTTCACGAAGATCGGCGTGCCGGGCAGTTGCAGGTTGCGGGTCGATCCGAAAGCGATGGTGTTGCTCTGTGCTTTCGAGGCGCGGGCGATCCAGTCGCGCTGGGCGCGGTTGAACGGCATTTCCTCGCGGTCCATGGCGAAGAAGTACTGGCGGAAGAACTCGCCCAGTTCGGTGAACAGATAGCGGAAGCGCCCGATCACCGGATAGTTGCGCCGCACCGCATCCTCGGTCTGGCTGCGGTCGATGACATACATCACCACGGCGGTCACGAAAACCAGCCCGATGGAAAGGACGATGACAACAGACAGGATTTGCAGCGCGTTGGCCACCACTTCCAGATAGAACATATCACCATCCCAGTTTGATTGACGCCGAAGCGTCTTATTTTTTAAACACTAGGCCAGGAAGTCGAACTTATCCAGCGGTCACAGAGCGCGTTATCGATATAATTTCGCGGGCGGGCCGGCCGGAAATGCCGCCGGATTTTCAACACTCTGTGATTTGAATTCTACAGGCGCTCCGGCTTAGCGCGGAGCGCGCCGTTTTCAAGCCTGAATCGCCGATTTTCCTGCTGATCCGATTACAAGGCGGCGGCGTATTCCCGAGTACATTAACCCAACCAGGAGTTCAAAATGTTCAGACGTACCTTTATTGCCGCCGCCACCGCAGTATCCCTCGCACCCGCGGCTTTCGCCGGCGGCCACAGCATGGATATCGTCGATACAGCCGTCGGCGCCGGCAGCTTCACCACGCTGGTCGCAGCCGTTCAGGCCGCCGGTCTGGTCGACACGCTGAAAGGCGAAGGACCGTTCACGGTCTTCGCGCCGACAGACGAAGCCTTTGCCGCCCTGCCCGCAGGCACAGTCGAATCGCTGCTGCTGCCGGAAAACAAGGACCAGCTCGTATCCATCCTCACCTACCACGTGGTTCCGGGCAAAGTGATGTCCGGTGATATCGCCGGCAAGCAGATGGAAGTGACGACCGTCCAGGGCTCGATGGCCAATATCGACGCGACGAGCGGTGTCATGATCGACGGCGCGAATGTCGTCACAGCCGATATCGAGGCCTCGAACGGCGTGATCCACGTCATCGACGCGGTTATTCTGCCCAAGTGATCCCCATTGAAGGCAGGATAGGGTAAAGGGGGCGACCTCTTTACCCGCCCCATTCAAGGGCCGTCAAACGCAGGTTTGGCGGCCCTTAAAAATACACGAACCAGATATAGGCCCCCGCGATCAGCGTGACCGGCCAGAACATGATGGCCAGCCTCAGCACCAGAAACAGCATGATCCGCACGAGCCATATCATCTAGTGGACGGTCGCGGGTCTCGGCATCCGTGGCGTCGCCGCCTTGCCGTCGATCAACAGGCCCTCGGCACCCGCAGTCACGGTTACCGTAGCCCCGTCCAGCACCTCGCCGGACAGCAGCAGTTCCGCCAGTTCGTCCTGCAGCGCCTTCTGGATCACGCGTTTCAGCGGCCGCGCGCCATAGACAGGGTCATAACCCTTGTCGGCCAGCCACGTCCGCGCCGCCGCATCGACGTCCAGCGTGATCTTGCGGGTCGCAAGCCGCTTGCGCAGCTCGTCCAGCTGGATATCCACGATCCCGTCCATGTCCTTGCGGCTTAGCCGGTCGAACAGAACGATCTCGTCCAGACGGTTCAGGAACTCGGGCCGGAAATGGGCGCGCACGGCGTCCATGACCTGATCCTTGGCCTGATTGGCGTCGACGCCTTCGGGCAGCTGGCTCAGCGCCTGCGACCCGAGGTTCGAGGTCAGCACGATCAGCGTCTGCTTGAAGTCGACATGCCGCCCCTGACCGTCGGTCAGAACGCCGTCGTCCAGAACCTGCAACAGCACGTTGAACACGTCGGGGTGCGCCTTTTCCACCTCGTCGAACAGCAGCACCTGATAGGGCCTGCGCCGCACCGCCTCGGTCAGCGCCCCGCCCTCGTCATACCCGACATAGCCCGGAGGCGCGCCGATCAGACGGGCGACGGAGTGCTTCTCCATATATTCCGACATGTCGATCCGCACCATGGCGGTATCGTCCGCGAACAGAAACTCCGCCAGCGCCTTGGTCAGCTCGGTCTTGCCGACGCCGGTCGGGCCGAGGAACATGAAGGAGCCCAGCGGCCGGTTTGGATCGTTCAGCCCGGCGCGCGCGCGGCGCACGGCGTTGGACACCGCATGGACCGCGTCGAACTGTCCGACGACCCGCTTGCCGATGGCGTCCTCCATCCGCAGCAGTTTTTCGCGCTCTCCTTCCAGCATCTTGTCCACCGGAATACCGGTCCAGCGCTCGACGACGCTGGCGATATGCTCGGGGCGCACGGCCTCTTCGACCATGACGTCGTCGCCGGCCTCCTCGGCCTTCTTGAGCTTCTTCTCCAGTTCCGGAATCACGCCGTATTGCAGCTCGCCCATCTTGGCGAGGTCGCCGCGGCGCTTGGCGTTCTCGAACTCGTTGCGCGCCTGATCCAGCTGTTCCTTGATGTCGCGCGCGCCTGCCAGCTTGTCGCGCTCGGCCTGCCAGCGCGCGGTCATCTGGCTGGATTGCTCCTGCAGAACCGCGAGGTCCTTCTCCAGCTTCTTCAGCCGGTCCTTCGAGGCCGCGTCGGTTTCCTTCTTCAGCGCCTCGGCCTCGATCTGCTTTTGCAGCATCTCGCGGTCGATGGCGTCCAGCGCCTCGGGCTTCGAGTCCACCTCCATCCGCAGACGGCTGGCGGCCTCGTCCATCAGGTCGA
>JBFIHV010000263.1:0-4384 GCA_041601595.1 Amylibacter sp.
CATTCACGATCAGGGTGGACTGGCGCGTGCGGCAGACGCCCTGAACATCACGCAGTCCGCTTTATCGCATCAAATCAAGAGCTTGGAGGAGCAGGTCGGTATGGAACTGTTCCTGCGCCGCTCCAAACCGCTGAAGCTGTCCAAGGCCGGTCACCGGTTGCTGAAACTGGCCGAAGACGTCTTGCCGCAAGTCCGCCGCGTCGAGGAGGATTTCCGGGAAATCCGCGACGGCAAGGCCGGACGCCTGCATATCGCCATCGAATGCCACGCCTGTTTCGAATGGCTGTTCCCGGTTCTCGAGGAGTTCCGCAAGGACTGGGGGCAGATCGACGTGGATATCCGCCCGGGCCTGAGCTTCGATGCCCTGCCCGCCCTGCAACGCGAAGAGGTCGATGTCGTGATCTCGGCCGACCCCGAGGATCTGGACGGGGTCACCTTCCTGCCGCTGTTCGACTATCACCCGACATTCGTCGCCGCCACGAACCACCCGCTGGCCGCCAAGAAATTCGTCGTGGCAGAGGATTTCAAGGACCAGACACTGATCACCTATCCGGTCGAGAAATCGCGGCTGGACGTGTTCACGGAACTGCTGTTTCCAGCCCGCGTGGAGCCGCTGGCGATCCGGCAGGTGGAACTGACCGCCGTGATCGTGCTGCTGGTAGCCTCGGGCCGCGGCGTGTCGGTGCTGCCCGACTGGGTGGTCGAAGACCAGAAATACAATCACGATATCGTTGCGCGGCCCCTGACCGCTTCCGGCGTGACGCGAAGCCTCTATGCAGCCGTCCGGACGGCCGATCTTGGCTTGGGCTTCATTCAGGATTTCGCCACGATCACAAGAAACCGCCAGAACGCATAAAGACGCAAATTGCGCTTGGGTTTCCCGCTTTCAACCCTTATAGAGCCGAAGTTCCGAACATCTCCTGACTGGGTACAATCCGATGACGCAATGGTCCGCAAACATAAACATCATGCTCAAAGCCGCCCGAAAGGCCGGCAGGTCGCTGATGCGCGACTTCGGCGAAGTTTCCAATTTGCAGGTCACCAGCAAGGCGCCGGGCGATTTCGTCAGCCGCGCCGACATCAAGGCCGAGAAAATCCTGCGCGAGGAACTGACGGAAGCCCGCCCCAACTATGGCTGGCTGGCCGAGGAAGGCGGAGAGATCGCGGGCACCGACCCGACGCGCCGCTGGATCGTCGACCCGCTGGACGGCACCACCAACTTTTTGCACGGCCTGCCGCACTGGGCGATTTCCATCGCATTGGAACATAAAGGCGAGATCGTCGCGGCCGTGATCTTCAATCCGGCGTCCGAAGAGCTGTTCGTCGCGGAAAAAGGCGGCGGAGCGTGGCTGAACGACCGGCGCATCCGCGTCTCGGCCCGCAGCGAGATGATCGAGATGCTGTTTGCCACCGGCCTGCCTTTCGCAGGCCGCAGCGACCTTCCGGACACCCTGAAGGATCTTGCCCGCGTTCTGCCGGGATGTTCCGGCGTCCGGCGCTGGGGCGCGGCCGCTCTCGATCTGGCCTATGTCGCCGCAGGCCGGTATGACGGTTTCTGGGAACGCCGGCTGAATATCTGGGATATTTCCGCGGGCCTGCTGCTGGTGAAAGAGGCCGGCGGGCTGGCCGAATCCATAACCAAGGGCGGCAATCCGCTGCACGACGGTACGGTGATCGCCGCCGGCGGCGAAAGCTTCGACCGGTTTGCAAAGCTGATCCGCAACCAGTAACCAAGGGTTCTATTCAGGCAGGGTCACGACCGCGTCGCCCGCCTGCATCCGCCCCTGCGCCCGGTCCAGCCGCAGATAGGCAATGCCCTTGCCGCCGGACTGGCTGAACAGGACACCGGCCGGTTTTCCGTCCGATAGTATTTCGGTCCCGACCGGCGCAGCCCCTTCGACCAGTACTGTCCGCAAGCCTTTGCGCAGCTCCGTCTTGTGCTTCATGCGGGCGGTGACCTCTTGGCCGACATAGCAGCCCTTGCGGAAATCCACGCCGTGCAGGGCGTCGAATCCCGCCTCCAGTATATAGCCGTCATCCGGGATCAGCTCGACACCGGTTTCGGGAATACAGTGCTCGACCCGTATCGCCGTCCAGTCAATCAAGGGGTCGCCGGCCTTTTGCGCATCATAGGACCGCCAGCCCAGCGCGGGATTGCGCGGGTCGGCAAAGGCCCCTGCGGGCGGCTCGCCCAAGCCGCGATTGACCCAGAGGTCCGCGGCCTCGATCCGCACGTCGGCGCGCAGGCGGTACATCGTCAGGCGTTGCGCCAGCGCGGCCGCGCGGTCCGCCTTGACGTCCAGCAGATATCCGTCACCGTTTGCGAGAATAAAGAAATCGAACAGGTATTTCCCTTGCGGCGACAGCAACGCGGCATAGACCAGTCCGCGATCCGCCGCTTTCAGATCGTTGGTCACAAGATCCTGCAAAAATCGTCTGGCATCGCCCCCGCTGATGCGGAGCACCGTCCTGTCTTCGGCCCATTCTGCGGTCATTTCATCAACTTCCCCGTGAAATCCCATTGTCAGGTCGCATTTTCCACACACATGCGGTATGTAGCCCGGCAACGCAACCAAATCCACGGAACAATGGCAGCACCGATTTCGATTATCGTCCCGACCTACAACTCGGTTGAAGGCTTCGGCCCGACGCTTGCCTCGGTTTTCGAGGGCGTCAGCAGCGGTCTGGTCTGCGAGGTGATATTCGCGGACGGCGGTTCCAGCGACGAGATCGGGAAGATTGCCGGCGATCTGGGGGCCGAACTTGTCCGCAGCGACAAGGGCCGCGGAACTCAAATGGCGGCGGGCGCCAAGGCGGCCAAAGGCGAATGGCTGCTGTTCCTGCATTCAGACACCGCTCTGTCCGAAGGATGGGTCCACGACATACGCAAGCATATGATCGACAACCACGACCGCCCCGGGTATTTCCGCCTCGCGTTTGACGCCGACGGCTTCGCGCCCTGGTTCGTGGCCTGCTGGGCCAATCTGCGATCCTCCCTCTTCGGCCTGCCCTACGGCGATCAGGGACTGCTGGTGTCGCGGGTGGAATACAACCGCGCCGGCGGTTTCGACGACATTCCTCTGATGGAGGACGTCCGGCTGGTGCGCCGGTTGTCCCGCCCGCGCCGGATCGGCGCCACGGCAACCACATCGGCGTCGCGGTACAAGGCGGACGGGTGGCTCCGTCGCGGCTTCAGGAATCTTACGACACTGCTTCTGTACTTTCTGGGAGTTCGCCCGGAAAAACTGGCGAAACGCTATCGCTAGGGACCGAAGAACCTGGCCAAGGCGGACAGCGGTGAAGCCCACTTGCCATTGGACGTGAAGCTGCGCGGGCTCAGGTTGCGCGGGCTTGTCGGGGCCATGTTGAATTGCAGGTTATATAGGTCCGCATAGATGCCCGGCTGCTTCAGAAGCTCCTCATGCGTGCCGAGTTGCGCGATGGCGCCCTTGTCCATCACCACAATCTGGTCCGCATGCATGATCGTCGACAATCTGTGGGCGATCACCAGCGTCGTTCGGCCCTCTGACAATCGCTCCAGCGCATCCCTGATCGAGGCTTCGGACTCCGCATCCAGCGCCGAGGTCGGTTCGTCCAGCAACAGGATGGGCGCGTTGCGCAGAATGGCGCGGGCTATCGAAATGCGTTGACGCTCGCCACCGGAAAAGGCGCTTTGCGACGGGTCGATCAGCGTGTCGTAGCCATCCTTCAGATTCCGTATGAATTCGTCCGCCGACGCCGCCTTGGCCGCGTCCATGCATTCCTGCCGGGTTGCCGACGGCCGTCCGAAGGCGATGTTCTCCAGAACCGTCCCCTTCAGCAACACGCTGTCCTGACTGACGACCGAAATCTGGTCGCGCAGCGCCGACAAAGTAAAGTCGCGGATATCGCGGCCGTCGAGCTTGATCGAGCCGGCAGTGGCATCGAACAGGCGCGGCAAGAGGTTGAAAATCGTCGTTTTGCCCGCCCCTGACCGGCCCACGAAGGCAAAGGTCTTGCCCTTTTCGATAACCAGATTGATATCCTTCAATGCCTCGTAACCATCCGGATAGAGGAACCCGACCTTTTCAAAAGCGATCCTGCCCTCGGCCTTCTCTCCTTCCGGATATTCGAATGTGCCGTCGCGGATCACGTTCTTTGCATCGAACAGGTTGAATATCCGTTCGAGCGCGGCGACCCCCTGAAGGGCGCGGGAATAGGTATTTCCCATCTTCTGCGCCGGATTGGTGGCGACCCCCAAAGCGGTCAGCAGGCCCAGAAAACCGGCAAGGTCGATGGCCCCGGACTTGATCCGCCAATCCACCAGATACAGCAGTGCGGCGACAGCCAGACCGGCGGCGATTTCCAGCATGGGAGAGACCGAGGACTGCCACTTGGTCAGCGA
>JBFIHV010000264.1:0-4353 GCA_041601595.1 Amylibacter sp.
AGCCCTGCGCACCGCCGGACTTGCGAGGACCCTTGAGGCACTGGGTCACAAAGTGGTCGATATCGGCGATGTGACGCCCGACTCCGTTGAGGTGGACGCCCATCCCAACGGGGCGATCCACGACATGAGCGTCGTGTCGGGATTCGTTTCGGCACTGAACCGCGCCGCCTATGAGGCCATTGGAAAAGGCACTCCGATCTTCATGGGCGGTGACCACAGCCTGTCCGCAGGGACCGTGACCGGCGTTGCCCGCGCCGCGAAAGAGGCCGGAAAGCCGCTGTTCGTTCTCTGGCTCGACGCGCATCCGGATTTCCACAAGCTCGGAACGACCGAGAGCGGCAACCTGCATGGCTCCCCTGTCGCCTATTTCACGGGTCAGGAAGGTTTCGAGGGATTCTTTCCGCCGCTGGAAAATCCCGTCGATCCCGCCAACATCTGCATGATCGGCCTGCGCTCCGTCGACCGGCCAGAGGCAGAGGCGCTGCTGGCCAGGAATGTCACCCTGCACGACATGCGCGCTGTTGACGAATTCGGAATTGTCCGGCTGCTGCGTGATTTCATCGACCGCGTGGCCGAAGCGGACGGCTGGCTGCACGTCAGCCTCGACGTCGATTTTCTGGACCCTTCGATCGCCCCCGCCGTCGGAACGACCGTACCAGGCGGCGCGACCTACCGCGAGGCGCACCTGATCATGGAAATGCTGCACGAGAGCGATCTGGTGAAATCCCTGGATCTTGTGGAACTGAACCCGTTTCTCGACAATCGCGGCCGGACCGCAAAACTGTTGGTCGACCTGACCGCGAGCCTGTTCGGCCGCCGCATCATCGACCGTTTGACAAGGAGTTTTTAAGTCATGAAAAAGAACCTGAACATGGTGCCCTTCGTCAGCGTCGAGCACATGATGCAACTGATCCTGGAGATCGGGGTCGAAGAGTGCATGGCCAGCATCGCGCAATACATCGAGCAGGACTTCCGCCGCTGGCCGCTGTTCGACAAGACCCCGCGCGTGGCCTCGCATTCGACCGATGGCGTGATCGAGCTTATGCCGACCTCGGACGGCATCGACTACGGCTTCAAATACGTCAACGGCCATCCGAAGAACATGAAGGAAGGCCTGCAAACCGTTACGGCGTTTGGTCTTTTGGCATCCGTGGAAACAGGTTATCCGGTACTGCTGAGCGAAATGACGGTGCTGACCGCGCTGCGCACGGCCGCGACCTCCGCCGTCGCCACGAAATACCTCGCCCGCAAGGGCAGCAAGACGCTGGCGCTGATCGGCAATGGCGCGCAGGCCGAGTTTCAGGCGCTGGCGCTCAGGAAGATCTGTGGCATCGAAACCGTCCGGCTTTATGACATCGATCCGGCGGCGACGGCGAAATGCATGCGCAATCTGGCCGGTTCCGGCCTGAACCTGGTTGCCTGCAAGACCGGCCAGGAAGCGATCGAGGGCGCCGATGTGGTCACCACCTGCACCGCCGACAAGAGCTATGCCACCATCCTCACCGACAACATGGTCGGCGCCGGAATGCACATCAATGGCATCGGCGGAGACTGTCCGGGCAAGACGGAATTGCACAAGGATATCCTGCTGCGGTCCGACATATACGTCGAATATCCGCCGCAGACCCGGATCGAGGGCGATATTCAGCAATTGCCGGCGGACTATCCGGTAAAGGAACTCTGGCAGGTACTGACGGGCGAAATTCCCGGCCGCGAGAACGACCGCGCGATCACCCTGTTCGACGGCGTCGGCTTCGCAATCGAGGATTTCTCGGCTCTGCGCTGGCTGCGCGACCGCTTGGCCCACACGGACAGGTACGTCATGCTGGACATGATCGCCGACCCCGACGATCCACGCGACCTGTTCGGCATGGTCTTGCGCGAAAAGGACCGTATGCTGGCGGTCTGACACCCGCGCCCGATGCGGGCCGCGTCAGCCGTCGGCCTGATCGGCGGAGTCCGCGTTCAGCTGACCGTAATTCCCGGCTCCGATCGCATCGTGCAGTTCGATTTGGGTTTCCAGAAAATCGACATGGCCCTGCTCGTCCAGAATCAACTCTTCAAACAGATGCATCGAGGCATAATCCCCGGCCTGCGCACAATAGGCCCGGGCCTCGTTGTACAGTTTGAGCGCATCCATCTCTGCGGCGAGGTCGCAGGTCAAGGTCTCGCGGACATTTTCGCCGATACGCAGCGGATCGAGGGTTTGCAGGTTCGGATGGCCTTCGAGAAAGATGATTCGGTCGATCAGCTTGTCGGCGTGCTCCATCTCTTCGATGCTTTCCTCCCGCATCTTCTTGGCCAGCTTGCCATAGCCCCAATCCTTCTGCAGGCGGTAATGCAGCCAGAACTGGCTGACGGCCGTCAGTTCCATCCGCAGCGCCTTGTTGAGGTAGTCAATAACCTTTTTGTCGCCTTTCAACGTCGTCCCTCCTCTGATTCGATGTCGTCGCCCTAAGGTCGCACAACTCCCGGGGAACTCCAAACCCGGGATTTTCCCGCATCGTGGCGACGAACAGCTTCATGCAGCCGCCGCATTCCGGGGATTTTCCCAGCGCATGATAGATCTTGCCCGGCGTGATGATCGCCGACCCGTCCGATGCCCGCATCCACGAGATGGCGGCGTTTATGTCTCTGTCGCTGATGGACTGGCAGCTGCAAACGATCATGTCGGGTCCGGATGGCGGTCGGTTCTGACGGAGTATTGAAACAAATCAGGTCGCTTGTCAATCCTGACAAAATTACTTGGAATAACGGGCAGCCAGCCGCGGGTGGCCTCCCCTCTTTTAGTTCTTGCTGACCGCCCCGAGCTGCGACGAGGCGACAGCCAGTTTCGCGACGCTGAGCGTCCCGCTTGCCCGCAGCTCTTCGATCAGACGGTCGGCCCGATCGGCGGTTTCGGCGTTCGCTTCGGCCCATTTGGCGATGCTTGCAACCCCCGGCGGCACGCCCTCCAGCGCCAGTGCGGCCGCGCCTATGGCGGACTGCTGGGCGCGAAGATCGGCCATAAGGCGCACGAGCGCTATCCGCTCCCAATGATCCGCAGGCTTGATCTGCCGCGAGACCGAGCGCAGCCAGTCGAGGCTGAAACGCGCACCGGCGGCAAAGTAGTTCGCCGCAACGTCCTCCACGTCCCGTCCAAGATTGCCCGCCACCTCGACAACATCAAGCGACCCGCCCAGCAGTTCGAGCGACGCCACTTTCGCGGCAAGGTCCTTGGGCGCCTTTATCTTGATCAATTCGTTGGTGCGCAGGCTCAGGCGCTTCTTCGAGAAATCCGTGATCACACCGTCCGCCGCAGTGGTAACGATCCGGGCGACCCCGGGTCCGTAGAAGCCGATCGCATCGGCAATCGGGCGATCGCCGCCGCCCTGCGACAGGCGCAAGCTTTGCGCCGCCGCCATATCGGACAGCGCCAGATGCATCTCGATCTGGGTCGCCGCCGGCATCAGGTTGTCGAGCGCATTGATCTCGGCCGCAATGGAAGGCAGGCCGAATACCTCGCGCACAATGATGAAAGACCGCACGATCTGGCCGACCGTCGCGCCGGTTTCCTCGCGCAGCCGGTTGTAGAGCGATGGCCCCGTCTCGTTGACCAGCGTATTCGCCGCGACGGTCGCGATGATTTCACGCCGCAGCCGGTGGGTTTTCAGCACCGGCTTGTACTTCGTCCGGATCGGTCCGGGCATATACTCGATCAGCAGACGTTCCATATACGGATCGTCGGGCACGTCCGAGCGTAAAAGCTCCGAGAACACGTTGATCTTGGCATAGGCGACCAGCACCGATATTTCCGGCCGCGTCAGCCCGAGGCCGGCCTTGCGGCGCTCTTTCAACTCCTCATCCGTCGGCAGCACTTCGACGACACGATCCAGCAGGCCCCTGGTTTCCAGCGCGCGCATGAACCGTGCATGATCCTCCAGCAGGGCCGGCGCCCGCGCCTCGACCAGCGATATGGCCAGCGTCTGGTTGTAGTTGGTCTTCAAAACCAGTTCGCCGACCTCGTCGGTCATCTTTGCCAGCAGCTCGTTGCGCTGCTTCTCGGTCATGTCGCCGGCGCCGACGACGGCGCCCAGCGCAATCTTGATATTGACCTCGTGGTCCGAGCAATCGACACCCGCCGAGTTGTCGACCGCGTCGGTGTTGAGTTTCACCCCGCGGAACGACAACTCGATCCGCCCGCGCTGGGTCACGCCCAGATTGGCGCCCTCACCCACCACGCGCGCCCGAACTTCGCTGGCGTCAACCCGTGTCGCATCGTTGGCGCGGTCACCGGCGTCGGCATGGGTTTCATGCGAAGACTTGACGTAGGTGCCGATGCCGCCGAACCACATCAGATCGACCGGCGACTTC
>JBFIHV010000265.1:0-4339 GCA_041601595.1 Amylibacter sp.
GCTTTACCTATGTCGGGCCGATCGACGGCCACGACATGGAGCAGCTGCTGAACGTGCTGCGCACGGTGAAGGTGCGGGCCGACGGACCGATGCTGATCCATGTGCTGACCAAGAAGGGCAAAGGCTATGCCCCGGCCGAGGCGGCGGTGGACAAATACCACGGCGTTGCGAAATTCGACGTCATCTCGGGCGAGCAGCACAAGGCCCCGTCGAACGCGCCGAGCTACACCAAGGTCTTCGCGCAGAGCCTGATCCGCGAAGCCGAAAAAGACGACAAGATCACCGCCGTCACCGCCGCCATGCCGGACGGCACCGGCCTGAATCTGTTCGCCGAACGCTTTCCCGACCGCTGTTTCGACGTCGGCATCGCCGAACAGCACGCGGTGACCTTCTGCGCCGGAATGGCGGCAGGCGGGCTGAAACCGTTCTGCGCGCTTTACTCGACATTCCTGCAACGCGGCTACGATCAGGTGGTGCACGACGTCGCGATCCAGCGCCTGCCGGTGCGCTTCGCCATCGACCGCGCCGGTCTGGTCGGCGCCGACGGCCCGACGCATGCGGGCAGCTTCGACATCGCTTTTCTGGCCAACTTGCCGGATTTCGTCGTCATGGCCGCCGCCGACGAGGCCGAACTGGTTCACATGGTCGCCACAGCCGCCTCCATCGACGACCGGCCCAGCGCCTTCCGCTTTCCGCGCGGCGAGGGCGTCGGCGTCGAACTGCCGGAGGTCGGCGTCCCGCTGGAAATCGGCAAGGGGCGCATGATCCAAGAGGGCGAGCGCGTCGCGATCCTGTCCTTCGGCGCACGGCTTCAGGAATGCCTGAGGGCCGCCGAAAGCCTGGAGGCGAAGGGCCTGCGCCCGACGATTGCCGACGCGCGCTTCGCCAAACCGCTGGACCACGACCTGATCCGCGATCTGGCGCGGAACCACGAGGTCCTGATCACCATCGAGGAAGGCGCCATCGGCGGTTTCGGCAGCCATGTGATGAACTTCCTCGCCGAGGAGGGTCTGCTGGAGACCGGCCTGAAATGCCGCTCGATGGTCCTGCCCGACACGTTCATCGATCAGAACAGCCCCGCCGCGATGTACGAGAGCGCCAAGCTGAGCGCGGCGGATATCGAGGCGAAGGTGCTGGCGACGCTGGGCATAGCTTCGGTCGTCAACCGGCGCGCCTGAACCGCCGCCTCAGGCGCGGGTCAACTGCGCCGCTAGCTCGACATGCGCCGACCAGCGGAACTGGTCCACCACCTGCACCCAGTCCAGACTGAATCCGGCATCGGTCAGAATGCGCGCGTCGCGGGCGAAGGTCGCCGGATTGCACGACACGAAGGCGATCCGGTTCACCTTGCTTTTCGCCAGTTCGGTCACCTGCGCCAGCGCGCCCGCGCGCGGCGGGTCTATGACGACCGCATCGATCCCCTTGAATTCGTCCGGCAGCAATGGCCGCCGGAACAGGTCGCGCGTGATCCCTTCGACGCGGTGCAGGCCGCTGGCGGCGCGCCAGCCATCCAGCAGCGCGTCCACCATCGGCTGATCGCCCTCGACCGCGACGATATCTGCCTGCTCTGCCAGCGGCAGGGTGAAGGTGCCGCAACCGGCGAACAGGTCGGCGATCCTGTCCGCGTTTCCGACCGCCTCTTTGACAGCGGACAGCAAGGCCTGCTCACCGTCCCGAGTGGCCTGCAGAAAGGCGCCGGGCGGCGGCACCACCTGCGCCCGGCCGAACGTCTGATAGGGGGGCTCCGCTTGAACCGCGACCTCTGCGTTCCAGGTGATCCGGGAAAACCCGTGCCGCGTGGCGATCAGGCCCAATTCGCTCTGCTGCTGCGGCGTCAGGTCCTTGGCGTCAGACACATCGACATCGACGCCATCGTCCGCATCCGTCACCGTCAGGCGCACCTCTGCCTTGCGCGACGCGCCGATCAGCACCAGCGGCCGCAGACCCTCGATCGCGGCCCATATTTTCGGCGTCACCAGCGGGCATTCCAGCAGATCGATCAGGTCGTTCGATCCGCGCTGGTGAAAGCCGACGACCGTCCCGCTCTTGCTGCGCCGCCCCGAGAACACCGCGCGGCGGCGGCTGTGCGGCGGCGATGTTACCAGCGGCCGGAAATCCGTTTCCAGCCCGGCCTGCGCCAGCGTCGTCTTGACCTGATCGAGCTTCCACGCCGCCAGCACCTCGTCGCGCGCGTGCTGCATGGTGCAGCCCCCGCAGGTCCTGAAATGGCGGCAGGCGGGCCTGATCCGGTCAGCGGTCGGCGTCACGATTTTCGGCTGCTCGATCCGGTTGCCGTCCAGACGCCCCGCCACCGTTTCACCGGGCAAGGCGAAGGGCACGAAGACCTCTTCGCCACCCAACCGCGCGATGCCATCGCCAAGATGGCCCAGCGCGTGAATTCGGACCTCGATCATCTGCTCTCCGCTCATCTTATCACCATCACGGCGGACAGCGCCAAGCCCGTCGCCATCGCCACGCGGAACGCGCGCCAAGCCCGTTCGGAGTTCATCATCCGCCCCAGCAACTGGCCCGAGTAGACCCAGAAGACACAGACGAACAGGTTGATACCAGCCAACGCCGTGGCCAGACGGACCGCCTCCTGCACCGGCACAAGGCCCAGCGAGAATCCGGCCGAGGCCGCCAGCGCGACTGCCCAGAGCTTGGGGTTGACCCACTGGAACAGCACCGCCTCTGTCAGCGTGAAGGGCCTGCCGGTCTGGCCCGCCTTCTTTCCGCCGCTGGTCAACAGCCGGTAAGCCAGCCACAATATCCAGAAGAAGGAAATGATCTGAAAAGCCAGCCCAAGCTCGGGCCGCGTTTCCAGAATCGCCCCCGTCCCAAAGCCGACCACGGCCCCTATGATGCCGACGCCGAGAACGACTCCGGCAATATGCGGCCATGTCGCCCGCGCGCCGAAACGGGCGCCCGACGTGGACAGCAGGATCACGTTCGGCCCCGGCGAGAACAGCCCGACGAAGACGAACCAGTAGAGCGGATCGATCGCCATCACAGCTCCGCCTTCAGGATTGCGAAGACCGACAACAGGATCAGCACCGCCATCGAGACGTTGAAGACCCGCAACCGCAGCGGCGTTTGCAACCAGCGCTGCATCTTTTGTCCGAACACCGTCCAGCCGAAGGCGGAGGTGAACCCGAGAAACACAAACACCGCCGCGATGATGATCGCGCTGGCATAGGGACGCGGGCCGCCGGCATACTGGCTGGTAATGCTGATCGCCATCACCCAGCCCTTGGGGTTGATCCACTGAAAGGCGGCGCTTTCCCAGAAGGTGAAGGGCCGGATGCGGTTTTCGGCTCTGGCGCCGCCCCGCGAAAAGGCGATCTTCCATGACAGCCACAGCAGGACGGCAATGCCGATCCAGCGCAGGGACTCGCGCAGCAGGCCGGAATACTTGAACAGCTCGCCCAGCCCCAGCGCGATGCAGAGCACCATCACGGGAAACCCGATGCCGATGCCCGCGACATGCGGCAGGGTGCGGCGGATGCCGAACCTTGCGCCGGAACTGGCGACCAGAGCGTTGTTCGGCCCGGGCGTCCAGGCGGCAACGAAGCTCAGCATGAAAAGCGAAAGAAGGTGCTCAAAGGTCATGGATCAAAGACTCTTTGGACATGGTGAAGTCAGATTGAATCCATTTATTTTCCAGGTATTTGAGAGTATCTCCTAATGCTTTGCCTGAATATTGGTCCATCAGGTCCGACGCCGCCACAGGAAACCGCGCCTGCAGGCCGGCCTCGATCTGCTCCTGCAGGTCCCACGGCAGCGGATCGCCGCGCCATGCGGTTCTGAGCAGCGCCACCCCTTCGGCGACGCTACCGTCGAACCGGTAGGCCAGTTCCGGCAGGCCCATGTCGGCCTCGATCCCGGCGTGGAGGTGTTTCAGTTGGACCGCGTTCTTCCGGCTCAGCCGCAGGTTCTCGACGGGGTCGATGCCGTCCAGCGCAACCAGCCGCCGAACCCAGTCAGGCGTGCTGTCATGCCGGAGTTCGAGGCCGATCAGCTTCTCCACGGTCCCGGAATGCGCGCCCGGCAGGGCGGCCCGCAGCACGCCGGCCTCGCCCATGCTGCGCAGGCTCTGACGCGGGTCCGGCGCCGTCAGCAATTTCTCGAACTCCGCGCCGACGCGTTCGCGCGACAGCAGCGCCATGCCATCCGTCGCCGCCGCACAGGCGGCAAGGCCTTCCGCATCCAGCCCCTTTTCGGGATCGCCATACCATGCGTGGAAGCGGAAGAACCGCAGAATCCTCAGATAGTCCTCCGCGATCCGCTCGTGGGCATCCTCTATAAACCGCACATGCCGCGCCAGCAGATCGTCGAGCCC
>JBFIHV010000266.1:0-4335 GCA_041601595.1 Amylibacter sp.
CGCCAAAGCGCAGGTGGTTGTCGCTCCAGTCGCTGCCGTCCGGCCCCAGATAGATATTGCCCGGACGGTCGAACAGATGCGGCGCATCGAGCAGCAGCAGGTCGAGACCCTCGGCCTGAACGCCGATGAGCCTCGCCTCTCCGCCATGCAGATCGGGAAATTTCTGCAGGACGGTCCCCTGCGACAGCAATCGGGCCATCGCGGGATAAGCCGGCATCATGATCCTGACGCTGACGCCCAGCGGCGCAAGCGCCTTTGGCACCGCACCGATCACATCGGCCAGCCCGCCTGTTTTCACAAAGGGTGCGCATTCCGATGCAACGAAGAGGACTTTCATCTTACTATCCCAGCTTATTACTATCCCAGCTTATCAATCATGGGCTGCGTTATCAGGCAGACGCCGCCTTCGGAGCGGCGGAACCGCGCCGCATCCTCGACCGGGTCCTCGCCGACAACCAACCCTTCGGGGATTAGCACGCCGCGGTCAATGACGACATTGCTCAGCCGGGCATTCCGTCCGATGTCCACGTAGGGCAGCGCGATAACACCTTTCAGGCTCGAAAACGAATGGGTCCGGACGCCGGTGAACATCAGGCAGTTTTCAAGGGAAGAGCCGGAAATGATGCAGCCGCCGGACACCATAGAGGAAACGGCGAGTCCCCTGCGGCCCTCTTCGTTATGAATGAACTTGGCCGGAGGCGTCAGTTCCGAATAGGTCCAGATCGGCCAGGCGTTGTCGTAGAGGTCGAGCTTCGGCGTGAATTCCGTCAGGTCGATATTCGCCTGCCAGAAGGCGTCGATGGTCCCGACATCGCGCCAGTAGGGCTCTTTCTCCAAGCCGCTGCGCACACAGGATCGGCTGAACGGATGGGCGACCGCCGTGCCCTTCGCCACCAGCGCGGGGATGATGTCATGGCCGAAATCGTGGCTCGATTTCGGGTTCTTTGCATCTTTCATCAGCAGGTCGTACAGGAACTCCGCTTCGAAAACGTAGATGCCCATACTGGCCAGCGCCAGATCGGGGTGTCCGGGCATTGCCGGCGGATCTGCCGGTTTTTCGACGAAATCGAGGATCTTGTCGCTGCTGTCGACCTTCATGACGCCGAAGGCCCTGGCCTCCTTGCGCGGCACTTCGATACAGCCGACCGTGACCTCGGCACCGCTGTCGACGTGCTGTTTGATCAACAGCGAGTAGTCCTGCTTGTAGATATGATCACCGGCCAGAATCAGGAGGTATTTCGCGCCGTAATCCTTGATCGCGTCGATGTTCTGGGTCACGGCGTCGGCGGTGCCCTTGTACCAGTTGGTATCATCCATCTGCTGCGAGGCCGGCAGGATGTCCAGCGACTCGTTGCGTTCCGCGCGGAAGAAGCTCCAGCCCCGCTGCAGGTGGCGGATCAGGCTGTGCGCCTTGTATTGGGTTGCGACCGCCATGCGGCGGATGCCGGAATTCACGGCATTGGAAAGCGCGAAGTCGATGATGCGGCTCTTGCCCCCGAAATACATCGCAGGCTTTGCCCGCCTGTCCGTCAGTTCCAGCAAACGGCTGCCGCGACCGCCCGCCAGAACAAATGCCATGGATTGCTGTGCCAGTCTTTGTGATTCATTATCCATTTGTATTTCCTCCCAAAAATCCAAAAATTTAACCGCGTTCCAGTTCGAAAAACAGCGTCGAGAGCGGCGGCAAGGTCAGGCTCAGAGAGTTTGCGCGCCCATGCGATGCTATCTGTTCCGTTTCGGCAAAGCCGAGATTGCCGCGCCCGCCGCCGCCATAGACCGTGGCGTCCGTGTTCAAGCGTTCGATCCAGCGTCCGGCCGCCGGAACCCCGATGCGGTGGCCCGAGCGTTCGATCGGCGTCATGTTGCAAACCACCAGTACCGGCGCTGCGCCAGCCTTGCTTTTGCGGACCCATGCGAAGATCGACTCGTCGGCGTTGTTTTCCTCGACCCATTCGAACCCGTCCGGCTTGCTGTCCAGCTCGTGGAGCGCCGGTGTCGAGGTATAGAGGCGGTTCATGTCCCTTATCAGCGTCTGAACGCCGCGGTGCCACTCATGGTCCAGCAAGTGCCAGTCGAGGCTGTGGTTGTGGTTCCACTCGCCGCCCTGCGCGAACTCGCACCCCATGAACAACAGCTTCTTGCCGGGATGACCCCACATGAAGCTGTAATAGGCCCGCAGGTTGGCGAATTTGTCGGCCCCGAACCCCGGCATTTTCGACAGCATCGAGCCCTTGCCGTGCACGACCTCGTCATGGCTGATCGGCAGGATGAAGTTTTCCGAAAAGGCGTAATGCAGGCCGAAGGTCATCTTGTGGTGGTGGTATTTCCGGTGAACCGGGTCCTCTTCGATGTAGGACAGCGTATCGTTCATCCAGCCCATGTTCCATTTGAAGCCGAACCCGAGACCGCCGCTGCTGGTCGGTGCGCTGACCCCCGGAAACGCCGTGGATTCCTCGGCCACCGTCATGACGCCATCGACTTCGCCGTAAACGGCTTCGTTCATGCGTTGCAGGAAGCTGATAGCTTCGAGGTTTTCGCGCCCGCCGTGGATGTTGGGCACCCACTCGCCCTCTTTCCGAGAATAATCCCGGTACAGCATGGACGCCACCGCATCGACGCGGAGGCCGTCTACGTGGTGCTCGTGACACCAGTAAAGAGCATTTGAAATCAGATAGTTGGAAACCTCTCTTCGACCATAGTTGTAGACCAGCGTGTTCCAGTCGGGGTGGAATCCCTCTTTGCGGTCTTGGTGTTCGTAGAGCGCGGTTCCGTCGAAGCGGCCAAGGCCGTGGATATCTTCCGGGAAATGTCCCGGAACCCAGTCCAGCAGCAAGCCGATGTCCGCCTTGTGGCAGGCGTTCACGAAGGCGCGGAACTCTTGCAGTGTTCCGTGACGGATGGTCGGCGCGAACAGCCCGATCGGTTGATAGCCCCAGGACCCGTCGAACGGAAATTCCGAAATCGGCATAAGCTCGATATGGGTAAAACCCATTTCCTTGACATAGGCCACCAGTTCGCCTGCCAGTTCATCATAGGACAGCGGCCGGTTGTCTTCTTCCGGTTTGCGCTTCCATGATCCGAGGTGAACCTCGTAGATCGTAATCGGCTTGTCGAAACGCTGGATCGCTTCGCGTTTCGACATCCAGCCCTTGTCGGACCATTTCGCCTTGTCCAGACGCCGCACGACGGAGGCGGTTTTGGGCGGGTGCTCGGAGCCGAAGCCAAAGGGATCGGCCTTTTGCGGAAGCAGGTGACCGTTCCGGTCCTGAATTTCATATTTGTAAGGCTCTCCCTCGTCCAGATCGGGCAGGAAGATTTCCCAGATGCCGGTCGCACCGCGGCGGCGCATGCAGTGCCTGCGCCCGTCCCAGCCGTTGAAATCGCCGACCACCGACACCCGCCGCGCGTTCGGCGCCCAGACGGCGAAATGGATGCCCTTGACGCCCTCGTGCCGGATGACATGGGCGCCCAGAATATTCCACAAACGACGGTGCGAGCCTTCGTTGAACAGGTGTTCGTCGATCTCGCCCATCACGGGGGCGAAACTGTAAGGGTCCTTCAGCGTCCAGGAATGCCCGTCCTTGGTCATCCGTAACTTGTACCCGAACCGTTTCTTGCGGCGACCGGCAGTTCCAACAAACAGGCCGCCGGCATCCTTGACCGGGTCGAGTTTGCAGATTTTTCGACCTGTCTTGCTGTCCAGGACTTCGACGCCGGCTGCATCCGGCATGAAGACGCGGATCACAAGTTGCCCGTCCAGTTCGTGAAGTCCCAGCACTGAAAACGGGTCATCGAAGTTACCGGATACTATGTCGCGCGCTACATTCGAATCGATCAAAGTCATGGTCTTGTCGCTTTCTTCTTGTGGCCCGGGAAGCATCAAAAGTCCTTCAAGGACCGAACTCCCCAAATATCTTTCGCATATCCGGCGATGGTCCTGTCGGAAGAGAACCACCCTACCCTCGCGGTGTTCAGAGCCGCCATCCGGGTCCAGCCTGCGGGGTCCTGATAGGCCTTGTCAACGAGCCGTTGCGTGTCGAAATAGGCGTCGAAATCGCAGGTCACCAGGAAATAGTCATGCTCGTGCAGGCGCTGGACCAGCGAGGCATAGCGCGTCTTGTCACCGGAGCAGAACAGACCGCTTGATATCTGGCCCAATACGCGGGTCAGGCGAGGACTGGCGGCGATGGCTTTCCGGGCGAAATCGGGCACGGCGCGGCGCGCGTCCGCCTCGGCGGCGGTCAGGCCGAACAGGAAGAAGTTTTCCGCCCCGACACATTCGCGGATTTCCACGTTGGCGCCGTCCAGCGTGCCGATGGTCGGCGCGCCGTTCAG
>JBFIHV010000267.1:0-4329 GCA_041601595.1 Amylibacter sp.
GATCCGGACCTTCTGGCCGAAGGCGCGGTCTATACGCGGCTGATGGCACTGACATCTGTCCCGATGCTTGTCGTAACGATGTTCCGCACGCGGCTCTCGGCGGAAGAACGTCCTGGCCTCTTGCTTCGCGTAACCCTGGCGGCTGTGCCGCTAAACGCGGCGCTGAACTATGTACTGATGTTCGGCGCCGGAGCGTGGCCAGGGCTCGGGCTCGTCGGCGCTGGCCTGTCGTCGTTCCTCGTGGCTGGCCTCATCGTCGCGCTGCTGGTAATTCTGGGACGCTCGCGAGGGGGCTGCCCGGCCGCCGCGCCAAGGCTGGGCGACTTCGCTGACATGCTCCGCACCGGTGTCCAGATCGGCGTTGCGACGGTAGCCGAAGTCGGCATCTTCCTCGGCGCCACCCTTTTCGCCGCGACACTGGGTCCCGCCGATGTCGCCGCCCATGCGATCGCGATACGCGCAGCGGGGGTCGCATACGCGTTGCCGCTCGGCCTGCTCCAGGCATCCATGGTCCGTACTTCACGCGCCGAAGGTGTGGAATCGCTACGCGCCCTGCGCTACGTCATTGCTTCCGGCATTGCAGTCGGCTGCACGGTGGGCGCGATCCTGTTCATGTTGATAGCAACCGTTGCGGTGTTCTTCCAAGACATGTTCCAGGCTTCGACCGTGGGGCAATCCACAGCGACGACCGCCGCGGCGTTGCTGTTTTTGGTCGCGATTTTCCAGCTCTACGATGCGCCCGGTTCGGTCGCGGCCGGCATCTTGCGCGGTCGCCGCGATACGCGCGCGCCGATGGTCATGACGCTCGCTGGATACTGGGGGGTAAGCGCGCCACTTGGCATCTGGCTGGCGAACACCAAGGATATGGGCGCCGTCGGCATATGGATCGGCCTCGCCGCCGGAACCGCAGTCTCGTCTGGCCTCTTGCTGGCGCGATTGAGGAAACACTGGGTATCCGGTGATCCTGGTAGCAGCGATGTTGCCCGAACAGGGCTGTCAGACAAATGCGAACCAGTCTCCGTTTCGCCGTGAAAGCAATCCGTTGGCTCGCGCCAAGTTGCCGCCACAAGGCAAAAGCGGCGGTACGGCTCAGCTTGAAATTGGTCCTTTTGTAAAAGGTGGCGTTCCTGGTTGAAATGATTATGGACAGGGGCATGGGCGGCGACAAATTTCCGCAAACTCCGGATTCGCCTGAAGCGCAGCCTTGCCGGTTCCCGTCGTCGAAACGGCAGGTGGGAATTCTCTGCACGGTTGTTCAGACAGCGTCCCGTTTCCTGTTTTTGGGCGCTCCCTCGTGATCGACGGCGCGCCAAAGGTAACGTGCCCCGCCGTTGATCTTCACGAACACCTCGTCCAGGTGCCATTCCCAATGAGTACCCGACCGCAGTCCAACCACCCGTTTTCCCCGAATCTCAGCGGCGAACACAGGGCCAAATCTGTGCCACCGGAACCGGACTGTTTCATGGCTCACCTCGACGTTCCGCTCGTGCAGAAAATCCTCGACGTTCCGGAGGGAGAGCGGGAGCCGAACGTAAAGCATCACCGCCAGGCGGATGATCTCGGGCGACGTTTCAAGGTAGCGAAAAGGGGAGCGTTTTGTCATCCGTGATAGCTAGCCGACGGCCCTGCCCGCCTCAAACCGGTTTAATCCGACCCTTCCGTCCCAATGCGTCGGCGTCATGCGCATCAGGGTCCGGATCTTGAAACCTGGCAAGGACGTGGGACGCAATGCCGCGCCTTGAATTGGTATTTTGACTACCACTTTATGGTCCGCACCTGTATTTACCGGTTAACGGTCGCTCCCACCGGTTTTGACGTCGGAGCCCGATACCAGCAGTGGCAAACAACGTTTGCTCCGCAATAGTGAGGACTTGCTCCGATGCCGGCCAGACAAGCGCCGCAAATTGACCAAGTTTCGGCAGCGCACCGACCAGGCCCGATATTGGTACGCGCAATATGTGCCGCCCTTTCCCCCGTGTTGTCGCGCGTCGTGCGCCGGATTGCCCTGCGCCATCCGGAGATCTTCGACCGTCTTGGACCGCACACGCAGAGCGACTTTGTCATCGTTCCAAGAGAGCTGCCATTTGCCTTGCACCTGCGCCCGGATCCGGCGGCTCCGGTCCTGCGGGCCGTGCCCGGAACCGACCTGCCGCCGCATGAGGCGAGGATCGAAGCCGACTTCCTGTTGCTGCTGCAACTGATCGATGCCGACAGCGATGGCGACGCGGCCTTTTTCTCGCGCGACCTGACCATCACCGGCAATACCGAAGCCGTTGTCACGCTTCGAAACGCGCTCGACGATGTCGACGGGTCCATTGCGGCGGAAACGGCCGATCTGTTCGGACGGCCCGGACGGGCGATCCTGAACCGGCTGCGGAAACGAACACTCACAAAAGGACTCGTACAGTGACACAGACCTCCGGCTTTTCCCGTGCGGGTGAACTTGTCTGCCCGGCAGGCACACCTGCCGCCCTGCGGACCGCCGTGGATGCAGGCGCGGATTCCGTCTATTGCGGTTTCCGCAACGCGACCAATGCCCGGAACTTTCCCGGCCTGAATTTCACGCCGGACGAACTTCGGGGCGCCGTGGCCTATGCCCATCAAAAAGGAGCCAAGGTACTGCTTGCGCTCAACACCTATCCGCCTGCGGGCCGGGTCCACCTGTGGCGCGAGGCTGCCGATTTGGGCGTGGACATCGGCGTGGATGCCTTCATCGTGGCTGACATGGGCGTGGCGCACTATATCGGCGAAACCCATCCGGGAACGCGGCTGCACCTGTCAGTGCAGGCCGCCGCGTCGAGCCCGGAGGCCATCCGCTATTATTGCCGGAATTTCGGGGTCCGGCGCGTGGTCCTGCCCCGGATATTGACGATCCCGGAGATACGGGCGATCCGCAAGGAAATCCCCTGCGAGATCGAGACCTTCGTATTCGGCAATCACGGCCTGATGGTCGAAGGGCGCTGCAGCCTGACCAATTACCTTTCGGGTCAATCCACGAATATGGACGGCGTCTGTTCTCCGGCCTCCGACGTGACTTATGACCGGGCCGAAGACGGGTCCATGGCCAGCCGTCTGTCGGGTTTCATGATCGACTGTTTCGGACCCGAGGAAAGTGCCGGATATCCGACGATCTGCAAAGGCCGCTACGCGGCTCCGCATCGCCCCGAGGGTTATTACGCCTTCGAGGAACCCGTCGGCCTGAATCTGGGCCGGTTACTTCCCGACCTGATGGCGGCCGGCGTGCATGCCTTCAAGATCGAGGGCCGGCAGAGGTCGAAAAGCTATGTCCGCAACGTGGTCGGGGCGTTCCGTCGCGCGGTGGACGACGTGCGCGCCGGCGAAGTCCCGGATCTTTCGGCGCTCGTGGCGCTGACCGAAGGGCAAAAGCAAACGCAGGGCGCCTTTCAGACCAAGAAATGGAGGTGACCTCGTGGAACTGACACTCGGACCGATTGCCTATCACTGGTCAGCCGACCGGAAACGGAGCTTCTATGCCTCGATTGCCAAATGCGGCGCCTTGGGAACGGTATACCTGGGCGAGGTCATATGCTCCAAAAGGATGCCCTTTTTCGATCATGACATTCCCGACGTGATCAACCTGCTGGAAAGGTCGGGCAAGCGCATCATCCTGTCGTCACTGGCCGAGGTCATGTTGCCCCGCGAACGCAAGGCGACGGCGGATCTGGCGGCCATGGATGTGCCCGAGATTGAAATCAACAACGCCGCCGGCCTGTTCGAAAGGGCCGGACGGCCGCACCGGATCGGACCGTTCCTGAATGCCTACAACGAAGCCACCATCGAGTGGATGGCCGCGCAGGGAGCGACCCACGTCTGCCTGCCGTCCGAATTGCCGGCAGAGGCGATCGGAGTGGCCGCCAAGGCGGCTGCCGCGCTTGGCCTCGGGGTCGAGGTTCAGGTTTTCGGCCGGGCGCCGCTGGCGGTCTCGGCACGCTGCTACCATGCCCGGGCGCACGGCCGGACCAAAGACAACTGCCGGTTCGTCTGCGAGGATGATCCGGACGGAATGCCGCTGGCAACGGGCGACGGGCGCACCATTCTGCGCGTGAACGGCATTCAGACCCAGTCCGAGAGCTATGTCAGCCTGCTTGACGACTTGCCGCGCCTGCGCGACATGGGGGTCACCCACGCCCGCCTGATGCCCCAAGGCGTCGATATGTCCGGGGTGGCCGATGTGTTCCGGGGCCGGCTGGACGGGAGCCTCGACACGACCGACGCCAGCGAGGTTCTGGCGGCGCTGTGTCATGGCAAAAGCTTCAGCAACGGGTTCTTCCATGGTGTTGCCGGTTATCGCCGGATCGCCTCGCAAGC
>JBFIHV010000268.1:0-4309 GCA_041601595.1 Amylibacter sp.
AAACATGCGCGGCAGTTCGACAAGAAACATGTCGTTGAAAATACGATACGGGAATATGTCGCTTTGCTAGGTTCCTGACGGAGCCTGCGCGCGTCTGCGGGAACTTTCCCTGCCAATCCTGAAATTGGCCGAACTCGGCGGCCGACGCTAGACGCCCGATCCCTGGCCCAGTTCAAGGCGGCGCCCGACGGATCGCGGCGGCCGCAGGCGCCTCGTCGCCTGGCTCAGGATCGCATAATAGCTGCCGATGAACAGGCCGGCGTAGATGACTGCGGCCAGGAACGCGGCAAGCGGCTTGTCCCACAAGAGCACACCGGTGATGGCAGGCGCGGCGATCATCGGCAACAAGACCAGCGTGGCCAGCGGATTCGCGACGTGGCGTTTGCCGCGGCCCAGATACAGGATTTCGAGCGCCCGCAAGATCAGTTGGTGGTGATGCATCCGGTCGGGTTGATCGGTCGGCTTGCCGGCCTTTCGGCGGCGATAGATGGCGAACAGCGTATCTGCGGTGGGCCAGAAGAACACCAGCAATACCGCCCAGCTTGTGACGCTTTCCGATCTGACGACCAGAGAGACCGCGAACCACGCCAGAACGTGGCCCAGCGAATAGGCTCCGGCGTCGCCCAGAAATATCTTGCCCCAGGGAAAGTTGAAGACAAGGAAGCCCGTCAGGGTGGCGACCATCAGATAGCTGGAGTCGCGCAGGAACGCGTCGCCGGCGTTGCTGGCGATGGCGGCGGTGCCAAGCGCGGCGATGATGCCGGTTCCTGCCGCCAGACCGTTCAGTCCGTCGATCAGGTTGAAGGCGTTACAGATGCCGGCAGTCGCGAAAATCGTGAACAGGATGCCGACCGGCGCCCATGCGATCAGGTAATCGACCCCCGGGATATCGACCCGCGGCATCCAGACGCCGAGCAGCGCGACCGCCACGGCACTGGAAGCCGCCGCCGCGAGCAGACGCGCGCGCGGGCTCATGCTGTAGCCGAGGTCTTCGGCGAGGCCGGTAAAAAACACCGGAATGATCGAGATGCTGAACCCCAGATAGTTGGGCTTGGACGTGGAGGCCGCGTACAGCAGGGTCGCGATCGTCACGACGGCAATCGCGATGCCGCCGATACGCGGCGTCGGATCCGAGTGCATACCCTGAACGGCGTTACTGTCACCGGTCCGGGCGGACCTGTGCACGTGGAAATTCTTGAACCTGAGGATAATTCCACAACCGGCAACCGAGGCCAGAAATGCGCAGGCCAACAACACGCCGAACGGCAAATCCATTATGTTTCCGATCCAAAGTTCATGCGGCATGCCTCCAAAGATACCCAACCACAATCTTACAATGGTTTACAATTCGTTAAACCCCTTGTGTACTTTATATTTTCGTTAACCTTAATATCGCAACCGGCGCCCTGACCTGCGCCCCGGACCCGACGGCTGCTTCTTGTGAGGATTCATCCGCATCGTGCAAGTGGCGCTCCGCATGGGTTCTGAAGCCGCCGCCGGCCCTTGTCATTGACCGTAGATATAGCCCGGAAGCCAAAGCGCGATCTGCGGAAACATAAAGATCAGCACCAGCCCGATCAGCTGAATCACCATGAACTGCATCATTCCGAGGTAGATGTCCTTGAGGTCCCATTCCGGCGCGACGCCCTTCAGGAAATAGGCTGACAGGGCCACCGGCGGACTGAGCCACGCGGTTTGCAGGTTGACCGCCACCAGAATGCCGAACCACGTCAGGTTGACGCCAAGTTCGGTCAGCGCCGGCACCAGGATCGGCACGATGATCAGCACGATCGGCACCCATTCCAGCGGCCAGCCCAGCAGGAAGATAAGCGCCATGATGATGATCAGGACCATGGTCTCCGACAGGTCCCAGGCCAGCAGCATCTCCGTCAGCATGGTCGGCGTGCCAAGCCGCGAGAACACCGCCCCGAAGAAGTTCGACGCCGCCACCAGGAACATGATCAGCACCGCGATCTCGAGCGTCTTGACCAGAGCGGTGTAGAAACCCTTGATGCTCAGCCTGCCGTAACTCAACGACAGCATGATGGCGCCGAACGCGCCGGTCGCCGCCGCCTCGGCAGGGGTCGCCCAGCCCAGCAGGATCGCGCCCAGCGCGAAGGCCACCAGCGCCGACGGCGGCACCAGACCCATGAAGAACTCGTACCACAGGTCGGAAAAATAGAACCCGTAGGGCCTGACCTTCCGCACCCAGGTATAGACGAGGTACATGAAGCCGACCCATGCCAGCGGGATGATCAGCCCGGCCATCGGGAACAGGCCGGTATAGCGCCCGATCAGCGCGCGGCCGCCCAGATAGCAGAGAAACACCAGCGCGCCCATGACCAGCGTGAACTCGAGGAAATAATAGGGCGAGGTCTCCGGCTGGTCCTCGGGCGACAGGATCGGCCCGAGCGACGGGTTGAGCCAGCAGCGCACCAGCGCATAGGCCATGTACAGGAACGCCAGCATAATGCCCGGGATGATCGCGGCGGCAAACAGGTCCGTCACCGGAACCTCCAGCACCGGACCCATGACCACCAGCATGATCGACGGCGGGATCAGGATGCCCAGCGTGCCGCCCGCCGTGATCGTGCCCGCGGACAGGCGCACGTCATAGCCCGATTTGCTCATGGTCCGCGCCGCCATGATGCCGAGGATCGTGACCGACGCGCCGACGATGCCGGTCGCGGCGGCAAAAATCGTCGAGACGAACAGAACCGCGACGTAGAGCGAGCCGCGCGTGCGCGAAAACATCAGCTGGACCGAGGTGAACAGGCGCTCCATCAGGCCCGCCTGTTCCATCATGATGCCCATGAACACGAACAGCGGCACGGCGACCAACTGGTCGTCAAGCATGGTCGAGTTGAACTGGAAGGTCTGGAGATAGAAGGTCAGCTTGCCGCTGAACCCCCAGGCGCCGAAAACGAAGCCGAGGAAGATCAGCGTGAACGAAATCGGGAACCCGACGAAGATCGAGAACAGCATCGCCGCGATCATCAGCAGGCCGATGGCTTCCGGCGCGATCTGGTTGAGGCCGGTGGCCGAGGCCAGCGGTGTCAGGTAGTCGCTGATCGACAGGACGGACGGGAAGAAGGCGCTGATGAAGGCCAGCGCCAGCAGGACCAGATAGACCGGCAGGAACCGGATATACAGGCGGCGGCGTTTTTCCGACATGTCGTAGAAACAGCGCAGCAGTTCGGCGATCCCCTGCAGCAACAGGAAGGCGGCGCCAAGCGGCATCGCCGTCCGCGCGGGGGCGAGCGGCGCCATCATCGCGGTGTCCATGGATCGCTCCCAGCGCACCCAGGCCGATATCGTGTAGTCCAGCGAAATCCAGAAGAAGAACAGGACGGCCGGAAAATAGAAAAGCATGTAGAGCGTCGCGTCCACCGTCGCCTGCCGCTGGAGCGACCAGTTCCGGTAAATGAAGTCCGCCCGGATATGAACGCCGCGCATCAGCGCATAGCCCGCCCCCAGCATGAACATGGCGCCGGCTAGCATGCGGCTGTACTCGTAGGAAAAATCGGTCGGCGACAGGAACAGCTTGCGGGCGACCACCTCGAAGACCATGACAAAGATGATCGGCAGCAGCAGCAGGCAGGTGCCCCGCCCGACCCAGAGGTTCATCAGGTCGATCCACTTGATGACCGGCCGCATCCAGGGCTCCATGTCCGCAGGCGTTTCGCCCGGCGCGCCCATGCGGCTCTCGGCGATCAGTTCATCTGTTATGTCCAGCTTGCCCGCGTCGACATCTTCAGCCATTTGAACTCTCCCTCTGAGTCTCTTTATGTGGAAAGGCGCGCGCCCTTGCAGATAAAGAGCGGCGGGGGGCCGCAGCCCCGCGCCGATACCGGTTTGTTACTTGTTGCGGGCCGCGACCTGATCCGCGAAGGCCTTGCCCAGCGCGGCGTTCGAGGCTTGCGAACCCGCCCAGAACGGCACCGCGATTTCCGCGAAGTCCTTCTGCGACTGCCAGACCTCTGCGAAGAACGCGTTTTCGGCGGCGTTCTTTTCCAGCGAGGCCTTGGCGGCGTTCATATAAGCCGGGAAATAATCCGCCGGCGTGTCATGCAGGATGACGCCGTGGTTTTCCGTCAAGTCCTTCAGCGCCTTGCCGTTCTCGATGATCCGGTAGGACATGGCCTTGGACAGCGAGGCGTTCGCCGCGACCTCGATGGCCTTTTGCTGCAACGGCGTCAGGCTGTTGTAGACATCGCCGTTCAGATAGAGGTCGGCGTTCACGACAACCTGGTGCAGACCCTGCAGGTAGTAGTGCTTCAGCACTTTCTGGAAACCGAAGATGCTGTCA
>JBFIHV010000269.1:0-4282 GCA_041601595.1 Amylibacter sp.
GAGGGAAATGGAATTGAGTGAATCTTGTATTTTTTAACTTGGGGGAACGATTATGAATCGCTCGATATTTATAGTAGCTTTCACCGCATTTGCGCTGACATCCGGTCCGGTTTTCGCAGAAGGTTTGAAAAAAGGGCACGATAGTAGCAGTTCGACCGAAGAGACCACGACGCAGGGGAACTCCGGAAAGACCAATGATAACGCAAACAGCGACAACAACGGCCAGCAAACCACGACCACAGAGACCACAACGACAGGGCCCAAGGGGCAGTTGGATAAAGGCAATACCGACTGCAACGCTTGCGAGACAACTACAACCACGACCACGACCGGTCCGGGAAACAGCACGCATTGAACGCTGATTTCCAGAATCCGGGCCAACAGGTTCAGGTTCTGCCAGTTCAAACTCGCTGAAGCCGGGCGGGTGTGCCCCGGGCGGTTTCGAAAAGCAAAAACGGTGCCTTTTCGATATTTCCAAATGCCGTCCGAGGTACACCTGCCCGGTCGTCGTGATTTGAATGCGTTTTCGTTCGACCGTCGCCGCGCCGGAACGATACAGGTGTCCGTCAGCGGTCTCTTCATTTACCGGCCTATCTTTTAAAAACGTATATATGTCAATGACGTAGCTGATAATTCCTCTCACATCCTTTCAAAGCACCCAGCTTGTTTCTCCATAATGGAACAGCGCGCAATCTCGTCTTGAGTTGCTGAAAATTCAATTTACTCTGGGCTCAAACAGGCAAAAACCACGAGAAAATAGAATGTCGAAACTTAAACTATCCATCGCAACAACTGATTATGACCATTTCCGCGACTTCCGTTTGGGCGAGGTTCAGGCGCAGGGGATTGACCACAATTGGCTCAATCTCGGGCATCACGAGTGCTTTGCGCGCTTCACCGCAAATCGCGAATTCGACCTTGCCGAATTGTCGTTTGCGAAGTTCACGGCGCAGGTGACGCGCGAGAACAGCGACATCATCGGGCTTCCCGTGATCTGCTCGCGGCTGTTCCGTTTCAGCTCGTTCTACGTCAACCGCAAGAGCAACATCAAATCCGTCGAGGATCTGAGAGGCAAGAAGATCGGTTCTCCGGAATGGGCGCATTCCGCAGCCGTTTACATGCGCGGATGGATGCACAACGAGATGGGCGTGAAGCTGACGGATGTGCACTGGGTCCAGGCGGGCGCGAACGCGCCCGGACGCAAGGAAAAGGTCGAACTCAACCTGCCTGAAGGCATGCAGTTGACCCGCATCGCCGACAAATCCCTGAGCGAGCTGCTGGCGGCAGGAGAAATCGACTGTGCCATCATCGCCCGACCGCCGACCTGTTTCCTCGAAGGGCATCCCGACGTGGTCAGGCTGTTCCCCGACTATCTGGAAATGGAAGAGAAATACTACCAGCAGACCAAGGTCTGGCCGATCATGCACATTATCGCCATGAAAAAGCGGGTACTGGACGAGAACCCCTGGGCGGCGCGCAACCTTCTGAACGCCTTTCAGGAATCAAAGCGCCGCAGTCTGGAGCGCTTGCTCGATCCGGCAGTGTCGCGCTATCCGCTGCCGTGGCTGGCCACCTATGCCCGCCGGATGAGCGACATGTTCAACGGCGACCCGTTCCCCTACGGGATCGAGGAGAACCGCGCGACATGGGAGCAGATGGCGCTCTATACCTACCAGCAGGGCATCGCGCACCGGCAGTTCACGCCGGAAGAGATATTTCCGAAAGGCATCATGACCGAGGTCATCATTTAACGATGGCTGCGCAGGTCATGTCCGAAAACACAGCAGGTAGAGCAAAATGAAAGAAACGGAATACGCCGGCGGCCCTGTCGAGGCCGATGTGATCGCAAATCTCGCCGCGGCCAGCCGCATCCTGGCGGAGCGGGGCGTCGTGGACGGTTTCGGGCATGTTTCCATGCGCCACCCCGGCAATCCCGATTATTTTCTCATGGCGCGGGCGATCGCCCCGGCGCTCGTGACGCCTGACGATATCCTCGAATATGACTTGGACAGCGTTCCCTGCAATCCGGGCGCCAGCAAAAGCTTCCTGGAGCGGTTCATTCACGGCGAGATTTACAAGGCCCGTCCCGACATAAACTCCGTCGTGCACAGCCATTCGCCGTCCGTGGTTCCGTTCGGGCTCGTCGATGTGAAGATGGAGGCGATGTTCCACAACGCGGCTTTTCTTGCCGCCGGCGTGCCGGTGTTCGATATTCGCGACAAGTTCGGCATGACCGACATGCTGGTGTGCGATTGCGAGAAGGGTGTCGCGCTTGCCGAGTCCCTTGGTGACAAGGACATCGCGCTGATGCGCGCGCACGGTTCGGTCGCCTGCGGCCCGACGCTGCAAACCGCGGTGTTCCGCGCGGTCTATACCGAGGTCAACGCCCGTATCCAGCACTGGAGCATCGGGCTCAGCGGCGGCGCTCCGCTGGCCTCTCTGGAAGAAGAGGAAGGCCGCCTCGCCGATGTTCCGAACCAGACGGCCGGGATGCGGGCGTGGGACCTCTGGCGGGGGCAGGTGCGGGATCAACTCGGTTGGTAAGACTATGACGGGAAGGCTGATATGAGCGGTACGGAACAGAAAAAACAAAGCCTGGCGGATTGCATCCGGATGCTGGAGCAGTCGGACATCATCGATTATAACGGGCACGCCAGCATTCGGGCCGGCCAAAACAGCATGTTCATCAATATCGGTTCCTGCGAGCGCAGCCGATTGACGGCCGCCGATATTTGCACCATCGATTTCGACGGCAATGTCATCGAGGGAAACGGCAAGCCGCCGCTGGAGTTTCACCTGCATGCAGGCATTTACAAGGCACGCCCCGACGTCAACGCGGTGGTGCATGCGCATCCGAAATGGTCGACTTTCCTGTCCATGACGGGTGCCCGCTATCTGCCGGTTTTTGCCCAGGGATCGCTGGTGTATCCGCTCGAAGTGCTTGACACACCGAACTCGATCAACAATCCCGAAATGGCAAAGCGTTTGACGGATGTTCTGGGCGCAAGTCCCGCGGCGCTGATGAAGTCGCATGGCGCCGTGGCCGTCGGCAAGGATATCGTCGAGGCTTTCGTGCTGATCAACTACCTCGAAGAGAACGCCTATCGCCAGTATATGGCGATGCAGATCGGCAAGCCCTATGCGTTCAGCCAGGAAGAGATGGAGCTGTGCCGCGCCAAGCTGTGGAACGAGAACCTGTTCAAGCGGACGTGGAGCCATTTTCATGCAAAACTCCGTCAGGTCTCCTAGGGTTGCCTCCGCACGGGTTCCGTTTCGTATTGCACCGCTGTCCTTGGGAGGTCCGTTATGGTGAAAGCTGAAAAATTCGCGTTGGCCGGCGTCATGGGCTGGCCGGTAATGCACTCGCGTTCGCCGCTGATGCACAATTACTGGTTCAGGCAGCAGGGGCTGGCGGGAACCTATGTGCCGCTGGCGATAGAACCCAAGGGTCTGGCCGAGGCGCTGCGCGCGTTGCGCCCGCTTGGGTTCGCGGGCTGCAACCTGACGATTCCGCACAAGCTCGAAGCCATGCGGATCGTGGACCGTGTCGACGACGTGGCGACCAAGATAGGCGCGATCAGTTGTGTCGTGGTCCAGCCGGACGGATCGCTGTTCGGCACGAACAACGACTGGATCGGCTTCATCGGGAACCTGAAGCAGCAGGCGCCCGACTGGCGTGCCGACGCGGGGCCAGTAACGGTAATCGGCGCGGGAGGAGGCGCGCGTGCCGTTTGCTATGGCCTCATGCAGGAAGGGGCGAAAGAGATCAGGCTTGTGAACCGGACCCGCGCCAAGGCCGAACGGATTGCCGCGGAGTTCGGCGGGCCGATTGCCGTGCATGCGTGGGAGTCTCGCCATCATGCGCTGGACGGCGTCGCCACTGTCGTGAATACGACCAGTCAGGGTATGGTGGGCCTGCCGGCGCTGGACCTGACACTGGACCGGCTGCCAAAGGCTGCGATTGCCGCCGACATCATCTATACGCCGCTCGAGTCGCCGTTTCTGGCGGAGGCGCGCGCACGGGGAAACCGGACCGTGAACGGACTCGGCATGCTGCTGCATCAGGGACTGCCGGCATGGCGGCTCTGGTTCGGCCTCGAGCCCGAGGTCACGCCGGAGTTGCGCGACATGATGGAGCAGAGCATTCTGGCGGATTTGTAGGACCGGAATGCCCTGAGCGGTCCATCTTGGCGGCAGCGTTTTTCGGCGGCACCGTCAAGCGGCGGCGGCCCGTCACTGTTTCCGTATAAAAGAACATCATTCCGATTGCGCTGTATCTCCC
>JBFIHV010000270.1:0-4269 GCA_041601595.1 Amylibacter sp.
CCTCGCCCCGAATGATGGAACGGACCTGATCGGGTTGGTCGGTCCCGAAAATCCGGTCGGACGCGATGTACATGGCGTTCAGGAAACCGCGATGGGACGGCGAATAGGGGCTGATCACGCTATGGTCGGCCCATCCAAGCGTATGAACCGGATTGATGCCCAGAAACGACGCGCCGACCGCGCCGAAAACCTGCCCCGCGCGCGCCAGATCGGCAAAGTCGCCGACCCCCAGGTTGCGCTCCGACCGCAAGCCGTAGAGCGCGGCATTCAGGCCCCACAGTCGGCTGCGGCCCGTGATCTCCGGCAACATCGGGACGGACCTCGGCGCCGCGATGACGGTGATCTCTTCGGAACAATTTCCTGTTTCGACAATCAGGCTGTGCACGCCGGAGGCCAGCGCGGGCAAGTGGATACCGTCCGGGTCGCGACCCGCGGGCGCGGTCCCTGCCCCGCCTTCCGGTTCCAGGCGCCATTCCGCGCCGGCGCCGAATTCGAGCAGTTTCGCAGTGCCGCGTTCCACGATGATCTCGCGCGGATAGCGGCGCGCGGCATCCGCCGCGGTCAGGGCCGACAGGGCCTCCAGAATCATGCCATCGCTGTCGAGTTGCAACCCGTTGGCGCGCAGCAGCGCCAGCCTTGTGTCCCGGCCCGTCGGCCTGACGACCCCGGACAGGTCCCTGAATTCCCCGAGCACTCCGAACCGGCGCGCGAGTGCGTTCAAAGCGTCGTCTGCCGACATCATTTCGGATCGTTTGGCTGCAGAACCAGCGCGACCACGGACTGCGCCTCGACCAGCACCTTGCCCCGCTCGATCTCGCAGACCGGCAGATTGCTGTCCACGGAGGTGTCTATCCCCCTGATCCAGTGAAAGTCCCTGCGCGCCTTCGGCAGTTTCACCTCTGCCGGGGAGTCGTCGCGGTTGAAGACGACGAACACGACATCGCTGTCCGGTTCGAAATCCGGCGCCTCGGACGAGCAGCGTAGCGTCAGGCACAGGCAGGACAGGCCCGGATCGCGCCATTGCAGCGGCGTCCCGTTGAAGTCCGTCCATTCCACATCGGGATGCCCGTCCGCGGCGCGAAGGCCGCCATGCAGAAAGCGAGTCTGCCGCACCGATCTGTGCTTCTTGCGGAAATCCGAAATCGAGGCAACAAAATCAAGCATTTCAGCATCTTGTTTTGCCCAGTTAACCCAACCGATCGGGTTGTCCTGGCAGTAGGCGTTGTTGTTGCCCTTCTGCGAGTTGGAAATCTCGTCGCCCGCCAGCAGCATCGGGGTGCCTTGCGACAGGAACATCGTCGCCAGCAGGTTCTTTTGCCTGCGTGTGCGGCGCCGGCGAATTTCCAGACTGTCGGTTTCACCCTCGACCCCGCAATTGTCACTGTAATTCGCGTTGTGGCCGTCGCGATTGTTCTCGCCGTTCGCCTCGTTGTGGCGCTCGCTGTAGCGCGTCACGTCGGCCAGCGTGAACCCGTCGTGCGACGTCAGCAGGTTGACCGAAGACCACGCGCGGCGGCCGGCCTTGTCGAATTGCCCCGCCGATCCCAGCAACCGCGCGCCGAGTTCCTGCGCGCTGTGCGGATCGCCGCGCCAGTAGCGGCGGGTCGTATCGCGATAGCCGTCATTCCATTCGGCGAATTCATGCGGGAATTCCCCGACGCGATAGCCGCCCGGCCCGATATCCCATGGTTCCGCGATAAGTTTGACCTTGGACAGAACGGGATCCTGCCGCAGAGCGTCGAAAAACCCGCCGTTCGGATCAAAACCGTAGTCCTCTCGGCCAAGGGTCGTCGCCAGATCGAAACGGAACCCGTCCACGCCCATGCCTTGCACCCAGAACCGCAGGCTGTCCATGACCATGCGCAGGACATAGGGGTTCGACACGTTCAGGGTGTTTCCGCACCCGGTGTCGTTGACGTAATAGCGCGGCTGACCGGCGATCAGGCGGTAATAGGACGCATTGTCCAGACCGCGATAGCACAGGGTCGGGCCGCGCTGGTCGCCTTCGGCGGTATGGTTGTAAACCACGTCGAGGATGACCTCGATCCCCGCCAGATGAAAGCGCTGGACCATGTTCCGGAAACCCTGGTATCCGGCGGCGCCGAAATAGCGCGGCTCCGGCGCGAAAAACCCTATGGTATTGTAACCCCAATAGTTTTTCAGCTTCCGCTCCACCAGAAACCCGTCGTCCACAAAGGAATGGACCGGCAGCAGTTCGATGGCGGTCACCCCGAGTTTCTGCAGGTGCTCCAGCATCGCGTCGGAGGCCAGACCCTCGTAAGTCCCCCTGACCTTTTCGAGGATGTCGGGGTGTTCCATGGTCAGGCCCTTGACATGGGCCTCGTAGATCAGCGTCTGCGACCAGTCGTGATCGGGGTAATCGGTGTTGATCTTGAAAATGGCCGGGTCCGAAACGACGGATTTCGGAACATAGGCCGCACTGTCGCGGCGATCGAAGGACAGGTCCTCGCGCGTCGACTTGACGTCATAACCGAAGGTCGCGGGCCGGTTCGTCCATTTGCCGTGCAGTTCCCGCGTATACGGGTCCATCAGCAGTTTGTTCGGATTGAAGCGGTTGCCCTGTTCGGGCGCATAGCTGCCATGGGCGCGATAGCCGTAGAGCGTCCCGGACGCCAGTCCGGGCACATAGCCGTGCCAGACGGGTCCGGTCCGGTCCGGCAGCGAGCAGCGAGAGACCTCGGTCTTTCCATCGGGCGAAAATATGCACAGGTCGATCTGGGTCGCGTTGGCCGAGAAAACCGCGAAATTAGTGCCGGAGCCGTCGAAACGGGCGCCCAGCTCTTTCGGGCTGCCGGAACTGATCTCGATATTCGTCCGATTGTGGATGTTCATTTCTCCGGCGTGCTTTCCAATTGATTGTACAGGTCCAGATAGGCACTGGCGGAACGATCCCATCCGACCGGGTGACTCATCGCCCGTTGAACCATTTTATCCCACACTTCCGGCTGCTTGAACAGGTCGCAGGCCCTGTCGATCGCGCTGTCCAGCGCCGGGGCTGTTACAGGTGCGAACTGGATGCCCGTGGCGCATTCCACCTCCAGAGCCGCCGTGTTCGCGTCTATGACCGTATCCGCAAGCCCGCCCGTGCGCGCCACGACCGGGAGCGTGCCATAGCGCAGGCCGTAAAGCTGGGTCAGGCCGCAGGGCTCGAACCGCGAGGGGACCAGTATGGCGTCGCTGCCGCCCTGCAACAGGTGGGAAAGCGCCTCGTCATAACCGATGATCACGCCGACCGAGCCCTTGTGCTGGTGGGCCGCGCCGACAAAAGCGGCCTCGATCCACTTCTCGCCGGTCCCCAGAACCGCAAGCCTCGCGCCGCGTCCGACCAGTCCGGGCAAGGTCTCTATCAACAGGTCCAGACCCTTTTGCGTGGTCAGGCGGCTGATGACGCAGAACAGCGGAGCGTCGGGATTTGGCGCCAATGCGAAGCGTCTTTCGATCTCGGCGCGATTGGCGGCCTTTTTGCTCAATGTCGTGGCCGTGTAAGACTCGACCAGCGCCGGATCATCGGCCGGATTCCAGACATCCAGATCGATACCGTTCAGAATGCCGGTCAGGTTCGCCTTGCGCGCCTGAAGCAGCCCTTGCAGCCCCATCCCGTATTCCGGCAGCAGCAGTTCGCGCGCATAAGTCGGGCTGACGGTGGTGATCATGTCGCTGAAGGCAATGCCGGACTTCAGAAAACCGATCCTGCCGTGGTACTCGGTGCCTTCGGGAGTGAACAGGGCATCGGACAAGCCAAGGACAGCCCCGACGCCTGCATCGAAAAGCCCCTGAAAGGCCACGTTGTGGATCGTCAGGATGCAGGGCGGGGTCTTTTTCTTGGTCTGGTGCAGATAGACCGGAATCAGACCGGCCTGCCAGTCGTGGGCATGCACCAGATCGGGCTTCCAGCCACCTACCCCGTCAATCGCAACGCGCGACGCGATCAGCGACAGCGCGCCAAAGCGCAGGTGGTTGTCGCTCCAGTCGCTGCCGTCCGGCCCCAGATAGATATTGCCCGGACGGTCGAACAGATGCGGCGCATCGAGCAGCAGCAGGTCGAGACCCTCGGCCTGAACGCCGACGAGCCTCGCCTCTCCGCCATGCAGATCGGGAAACTTCTGCAGGACGGTCCCCTGCGACAGCAATCGGGCCATCGCGGGATAGGCCGGCATCATGATCCTGACGCTGACGCCCAGCGGCGCAAGCGCCTTTGGCACCGCACCGATCACATCGGCCAGCCCGCCTGTTTTCACAAAGGGTGCG
>JBFIHV010000271.1:0-4225 GCA_041601595.1 Amylibacter sp.
GTCGTTGTACCAGTTCATCACGTAAGAGATGGACAACGATATCCCGAGGTAGACCAGCATCAGCATCAGGATTGTTTCCAGCTCCCGTCCGGTCTGGTTCAGCGTGATGCCGCCCAGCGTGCCGGTGATATCCATGTAGCCGACCGCGATCGCCAGCGACGAGTTCTTGGTCAGGTTCAGATATTGCGAGATCAGCGGCGGGATGATCACCCGCAGCGCCTGCGGCAGGATCACGAGGCTCATGATCCGGCGTCGCCGGAGACCCAGCGCCGCCGCCGCCTCGGACTGGCCCTCGGAAATCGCGTTGATGCCGGATCGGACGATCTCTGCGATAAAGGCGGCGGTATAGAGCGACAGCGCCAGCCAGAGCGCCAGCAGCGAGTTGCGCATGTAGGTGCCGCCTGAGAAGTTGAAGCCCTTCAGCTCCGGATAGCCCAGATGGAAACCGAGCGCGACAAGGACAGCAACCGCCGGCACCACGATCAGGGCCAGCCGCTGCCACCACGTCACCGGCCTGAGGCCGGTTTCTTCCTGAATCCGGTCGGCACGCAGGCGCACCCGATGCGCGGCGTAAATTCCGCCGAACAACGCGATCAGGAAGACGATCAAATCGATGCTGACATCGAACCGCAGGCTGGACTCACCCAACAGGTGGATATTGCCCAGCGACCGCGAAAACAGCGGCTCGGGAATATAGAGACCGCGGTTCGTCACCGCCACTGAATCGAACACGCTCATCGTGGCGGCCGGGTCTTCGCCGCGGAAGTCTCGCGGCTGCGGAAAGGTCTCGATGCTGACGGCCATGATCAGAACGATCCACAGCAGAACGGGAACATTTCGGAAGCACTCGACATAGACCGTCATCAGCCGGGCCACCAGCCAGTTGTGCGACAGGCGCAGAACGCCGACAAGAACGCCGATGATCGTCGCGGTCACACAGCCCATCGCCGCCACCAGCAACGTGTTGAGCAACCCGAGCAGCGACGCCCGCAAATGCGTGTCGCGCGACGTGTATTCCAGCAACGTCTGGTTGATGTCGTAGCCAGCGGGTTCCAGCAGAAATCCGAAACCCAGCGCCTTGTCCAGCGCGGCAAGGTTGGCTGCCGTGTTGCTGACGAGCCAATAAGCCAAAGCGATGAAACCGATCAGAGCCGCGACCTGTATCGTCATCGAACGATACCGCGAATCGTAGATCAGCATGCTGAGGCGGAAGCCCTCTTTCGGAGGATCGCTCAGTGCAGTCATATTTGCACGCTCCCTGTGTCTGTGGCTTTATGTCCAGCGCCGCGTTGACCGCGATCTGCCGCCTAAGCCAATTCTTTGTTTAAACAGATGATACGAAAAGGGCGCAGGATGACCTGCGCCCCGTTCCGGAATTCTAGCGGAATGGTGGAGAGTAGAGCAGACCACCGTCCGTCCACTGTGCGTTCAGACCGCGTGACAGACCGATTGGCGTGTTCTCGCCAATGTTGCGCTCGAAGATCTCGGCGTAGTTTCCGCCGACGGCAATTGCCTTTTGGGCCCAGTCAGCGGACAGGCCGAGCATTTCGCCCAGGTTGCCTTCGGTTCCGAGCAGGCGGTTGACCTCGGGATTGTCGGTCCCCTTCGCCAGTTCCGCCACATTGGCGGAGGTCACGCCGTATTCCTCGGCTTCGATCAGGGCGTTCAGAGTCCAGCGGACGACATCCATCCACTGGTCGTCGCCATGACGTACAAGCGGCCCCAGCGGCTCTTTGGAGATGATTTCCGGCAGAATGATGTGATCCTTCGGATTTTCGAAGGTCGCGCGCGCCGAGGCAAGACCGGAAGCGTCGGTTGTGTACGCGTCACAGGCGCCGGCAACGTATTGCTGGATGGCTTCGTTGTTGGTTTCGATGGGCACGGGTTCATAGCTGATGCCGTTCTTGCGGAAGAAGTCGGCAAGGTTCAGCTCGGTCGTCGTGCCGGTCTGGATGCAAACAGTTGCACCATCCAGATCTTTCGCAGACGTCACGCCGAGCGCTTTGGGAACGATGAAGCCCTGGCCGTCGTAATAGTTCACACCGACAAAGTTGAACTTCAGTTCAACGTCGCGGGAGAAGGTCCATGTCGTGTTCCGGGCCAGCATGTCGACCTCGCCTGACGACAGGGCCGTGAAGCGGTTCTTGCTGCTCAGCGGCGTGAACTTGACCGCATCGCCGTCGCCGAAAATCGCGGCCGCAACCGCGCGGCAGACAGCAACATCGAATCCGTCCCAGCGACCGTTTGCGTCAGCCGTGGCAAATCCGACAACGCCGGTGGCAACACCGCATTGCAGAAAGCCCTTGGCTTTGACGTCGTCAAGCGTACCGGCAGACGCAAAGCCGGCCGCAACTGTTGCAGCGGCGAGAGCGCCGGTAAATGTGAATCTTTTCATAGTAACCTCATCCTGATGTATACCCTTGCGGGCTTCGCCGCCCCGAAAGGCGGGCATGACTATATGGAGGTTGTTTCCTCCAATACGTCAATTGTGGCAATTAAAGGCTTGAATGGTCAAGGAAAGAATTGCCTTCGGGAAATTACGCTGGGTCGCCGTTGATTTATGGCAGTCATACTTACCCATTTACTTACTGCCTAAAATTTAGGCTGTAAAAAGACGACTGACTAAAGGTGCATAGCCCAAGATGGGTAAATAAGCATGACCTAAATTGGTGCCGAAAATTGTGGCAATTCAGGACTTCAGAAGCCCGATAAACCTATGCGCGAATTTGAACTGGGACTCTTTCAGCAGGCTTGTTTCCTGCGCCTCATCATCCGTTCCCCACTGTTCCGCCTGCCAGTTCTCGTCGATGCGGCTGGCATTCCAGGCCTGCTCGGGCCCAAGGTGATTCGCAGAGGTGGCGAGCCCGATCACCAGCGACCCGGTCAGTGTGACCAGATCGTGCAGCGCGGCCAGATGGAAAGGTCGATGCCCGGCCACGACCGCGCGCAGGCGCGTCAGGCTTTGCTCCGGCTGCCCCACCGGCAGGATGCCCGTGGTGACGTTCAAGGGGGCCCCGAGTTCGGCGGATGACCACTCGACAAGCGGGTCCCAGGCAGCCGCCTGTCGCGCCACCAGTGCGGCGGGTCCATCGGCCCGATAACACACCAGATCGCTGCCGCCGTATTCGGCGATCATATCGACGACCGCCCCGAACTGGACCGACACCAGATCGATTGCGGAATTGGCCATCCGCATCGCCGGCATGGTCTGCGGCTTCACGTCGCCGGTCTGGGCCAGCCACTCCTGTGCGATCTCTTCTGCCAGAGGTTCGGTCGGAACCGCCAGCGGCGCCTTGGCCGGCGTCGTCAGTTGCCGGCCGTCCAGAAACACGCCGAAGCCCTGCCCCGACGGGCGCACCTCGGCCGATTTCCAGAAACGTTTCTTGTAGGACGGTATCATTCGGACAGCGAAGCCTCCGGCCCTAGCGCAGGGCTTCGAAAGGATCGACCGGCGCGTATTTGACCTGCCAGCCGAAGATGTCCCAGGTCTTTTCCATATGCGGCGGCAGCGGCGCGGTCAGGTGCAGGCGGGCCCCGGTGATCGGATGGTCCAGCGTTATGGACCGCGCATGCAGATGCAGCTTGCGGCTGATATCGCCGCCCAGTTGCGCACCCCACCCGTCGCCCTCGTTGAACTGTCGGTTGGTGCCGTACTTGCCGTCGCCGACGATCGGATGACCCAGTTCGGCCATATGCGCCCGCAGCTGGTGCGTCCGTCCGGTGATCGGAACCAAGGCCACCCAAGCGGCCCGCTTGCCGACCTCTTCCAGCACCGAGTAATCGGTCGTCGCATGTTTCGCGCCCGGCGTATCCGCCACGGCGTCGGGATGGATGCAGTGCATTTTCTCGCCGGCCTGGTTCGGGCCGTGACCCAGTCCCTTGACCAGCCCGAATTTGATCGTGCCCATTTTCGGGTGCGGGCTGCCGGCCACCACAGCCCAGTAGATCTTGCGGGTGTCGCGCGACTTGAAGGCCTTGGCCAGTTCCGCCGCCGCCTTGCCATGACGCGCCAGCACCAGCACGCCCGAGGTATCCTTGTCCAGCCGGTGCACCAGCTTCGGCTTGGTGTCCATATCGAACATCAGCGCCTCGGACATTCCGTCGATATGGCGCTCCTGCTTCGAGCCGCCCTGCGTGGCGATGCCCGCGGGCTTGTTGATCACGATGATGTCGTCGTCGCGGTAGATCACGCAGGACCGGATCAGCGCCGCATCCTCTTCGGACA
>JBFIHV010000272.1:0-4209 GCA_041601595.1 Amylibacter sp.
CCCTCGACGATCAGTTCGTCCATGTGGTGGGTCTGGTCGAACAGGACCGCGCTGTCGCGCCAGGCGCGCTGTTCGTCGCGCCAGTTGGTGAATTCGGGCGCAACCACGGGGTAGACATACATCCCGATGCGGCTGTTGCGCAGCATCTCTACCGGGTTTTTATGTTGCTTTATAACGTCGCTAAGGCTCGGCACTTTAACTCTCTCCTCCTGTAATTGAATTCTCAGTCCATCACCAGGGCCAGTCCGGGAACCTGCTCCGCAAGGCCCGGAGTTTCCTGGATCACGTATTTCAGGTTGCTTCTGGCAAGCCGGGCATGTTCCCGCGTCAACGCCTCTGCGCGGGCGCCCTCGCGGGCCTCTATCGCGCCGAAGATCGATCGATGCTGAAGCTGCGCTCGACGAAGGGTCGCCCTGAAGTCAGGGATCAGTTCCTGCCCCTGCAGGAACGCCGTGGGCGACGCTGCGGGCAGCCGATATGCCCTTTCTACTTCGCGCGCGACGATGGACGATCCGGCCAGCCGTGCCAACAAATCGTGAAACTCCGCATTCAGCCGGACATATTCGGCAAAATTCAGGTGCTCGGGCGCAACGGCCCTGTCCAGTTCATTCAGCACTTCGTTCATTCGGACGCCAAGGTCGGGAACGATGCCGCGTTCGGCGGCCAGTCGCGCGGCCGTTCCTTCCAGCACGCCGCGAAGTTCTATCGCGTCCATGATGTCGTCCAGTGTGAAACGCGCGACGCGGCACCCGCCGGTTTCGATCCTCTCGAGCAGGCCTTCGTCCACCAGCCTGTCCATGGCCTGACGCAAAGGCGTGCGGGACAGGCCCAGACGGTCGGCAAGCGACGTTTCGGCAAGGCGATGGCCCGCATCGAACGTGCCATTCAGGATGAGCGAACGCAACTCGATCAGCGCCCGCACGAACTGTGCATTCCGTTCCTGCCGATCCATTCACTCTCCTCATGTGAAGACAGAACTGGATGGTAGTTTGGTATACATTATTATGTCAATAGGCGAAGTATTCGCCAATATCGTCCACTAGTGAGGATTTTTTGTATACCGAATGACCGATCGCGGGCGGTATCGCGCGAAACCGGCCGGAGGCTGTCAGAGCCGCCGCGCCGCCAATTCCGATGGCGTCTCGGAGTCGCCTCCCGGTATTCCCTGCGCCGTCCGAAAAGCTTGCCGCCGCAAACGGTCTCAACCCTTGATGCAGATCATCGGCGTCAGCCGCGCAACACGCCGCGCCAGACCCGCCTTTTCGGCCACGTCGACCACGCGGCCGACGCTCTTGTATGCGCCCGGCGCTTCTTCGGCGACGCCGCGGCGCGAGGGGCTCTTGATGATGATCCCGCGCGCCGCCAACTCCTTCGTGACTTCCGCGCCGGTCCAGTTTTTCGCGGCCTGGTGCCGGCTCATCGCGCGGCCTGCGCCATGGCACGCGGAACTGAGCGCCGCCTCTTCGGACCGGTCATCGCCGACGAGGACCCAGGACTCGGTTCCCATGCTGCCGCCGATCAGGACGGGCTGACCCGTCCGTTTGAGCGTCGCGGGCAGATCGCCCCGAGACGGCCCGAATGCCCGCGTCGCGCCTTTTCGATGGACGAACAAGCGCCGGGGCGCGCCGTCAATCAGATGGGTCTCTTCCTTGCAGGTGTTATGCGACACGTCATAGAGCAGCGCCGCCGCGGCACCGGGGAAGAACTGTTCAACCACGCCGCGCGTGATGTGGGTAAGAATCTGGCGGTTGGCGAGCGCGCAATTGATCCCGGCCCGCATCACCCCGAGGTATCGCTGCCCCAGACCCGAGCTAATGGGCGCACACGCGAGTTCTCGGTCGGGCAGGGCGATGCCATGCGATGGCGCCTCCAGCGCCATTTCGCGGAGGTATTCCGTGCCGATCTGATGGCCCAGACCCCGCGAGCCGCAGTGGATCATGATGACGACCTGGTCTGTCCGCAAGTCAAAGACCTGCGCCACCTCGGCGTCCAGGATCGCAGCCACCCGCTGCACCTCGAGTTAGTGATTGCCCGATCCGAGCGTTCCCATCTCGTCGCGCTGGCGCCGCCGTGCCTTCGTGGACACCTCTTCGGGCGTCGCGCCCGCCATTTGTCCGCCTTCCTCGATGCGGGAGAGGTCTTCTGCAAATCCGTAACCCTGCTGCACGGCCCAACGCGCCCCGCCGGAGAGCATCGCGGTCATCTCCGCTTCGTCCAGCCGGATGCGGCCATGGCTTCCTACCCCGGCGGGGATGGAGCGCGACAATTCATGCGCAAAGGCATCCTGCTGTCCGCGAATATCCTTGACCGTGAGGTCGGTGACCAGAAGCCGGACCCCGCAGGAAATGTCGAAGCCGACGCCGCCAGCGGATACGACGCCGCCCTCGGTCGGGTCGAATGCGGCGACGCCGCCGATCGGGAAGCCGTAACCCCAGTGGGCGTCTGGCATGGCGTAGGCGGCCCGCACGATGCCCGGCAGGCAGGCGACATTCCGGATCTGTTCGCCCACTTTCTCGTCCATATCCGCGATCAACGCCTCGTCGGCGAGAATGACGGCAGGCACCCGCATCTTGCCGGTCCGGGGGATTTGCCATGTATAAGGCGCGGTTTGATCGAATTGTTTCAGGTCCAATGCAAAATACCCCTCTCAGACATCGACGACGCATTGGGCGATCCAGCGCCCGTCCGCCTCTTGCACAACTTTCAGTTCGGTCAGGGTGGCGCCCTTGAGTTCGACGGACGGTTCATGCCGTTCCCTGTCCACAGCCTCACCCCGCATCTCGCCGCGCAGTTCGTCTTGGTCGATCGTGACGCTGAAGTCGCAAAACAGCATGCGCCTCGTGGCCATTTCAAAGATCACCGCGTTCAGCCAGTCGACCAGCAGGATTTCCGGATCCGGCGTCCGGCAGGTGACGCCCACTGTTTCGATGCTCCGGATGATGTCCAGCGGCGCGACCACGGCCGTCATCGCGCGCGCGGCATTTTCGAACGCCTCGGCGGCAGTGGCGCCGTAGCCGCGAATCCCGACATCGCCCTCATGGGGAAAATGCGACCAATCCGCCTTGGTATTGTCCCTTCCAGACATGGGCAGCCCTTCCACGAAGTCAAAATAATCGCATTTGAGCCTCTTTGCCTTGAGGTAGGTCAATGCGCCGTCACTGAAATCCGGCATAGGATCATGAAAATTCATGGAGGCACTTCATGTCTGTGGCGACGTCGAAAGAGGAAGTACTGAAGCGGGTTCGGGCCGCGATGCGGAGCGAGCCGCGACTTGGCGCGGGATTCAGGCCCGAGCATCTGGAGCTTGACGACGAGTGGGCCCTGACCATTATCGGCGAGGCGCCGAGCGTTGCGGCCAAGAAACTTGCGCTGGAGCGCGCCGCGGCGGTTCCGGAAGTCAGCTCCATTGTCGACCGCCTGCATGTTACGCCCGCGGTCCCGATGGGAGACGCGGAAATTCGGGCTCATCTGCGGCGCTTCTACTCGCAGGAGCCGTCCTTCGCCGGTTTCGCGGTGCGGCAGATGCAGTCCGAGACGGAAACCGGCGTGCCGGTTTTCGAGACGGTCGCAGGCGATCCGGAAACGGCGCGCGGCCAGATCGACATCGAGGTCAGAAACGGCGTCATAATCCTGAATGGCCGGACGCCGGGTCTTGTCTCGAAGCGATTGGCCGGAGTCATGGCCTGGTGGACGCCGGGTGCGCGCGATGTCGTCAACGGGCTTGAAGTCGATCCGCCGGAAGAAGACGCGCCGATCCAGATCGAAGAGGCGGTGCGGATCGTTCTGGAACGCGACCCGCTGATCGACGCGGCGCAGATCAGGGTCGGTGTTCGCAATCGCGTCGTGCGGTTGACAGGCAGCGTCGCCAACGCAAGCCTGAGCAAGATGGCGGAACGTGACGCCTGGTGCGTCTTTGGCGTCGATGAAGTGATCAACAACATAGAGGTGGCGCCGTGAAGAGCACTTGCGCCGTCGGAAAGGGAACAGACCTATGAAAGCGACCCATGAGGAGGTGAACCGCCTGTTCGGCGACATCAGTGACCATTTGGCGGTGGAGATTATCGAAAGCGGAGCCACCATTGCAGAACTGGAGGAAGTCGCCGCGCATCTGGCCCAGGAAACCGACGTGATGGGGGAACTGGAAAAACCTCTGACCGGCCGCGCGCTTCGGGTCTTCACGATCCTGAATCAGGAAGCGGAGAAATGGGC
>JBFIHV010000273.1:0-4172 GCA_041601595.1 Amylibacter sp.
CATCGGCGGGGTCGAGGCCAAGCGCCTGCGCCCGCGACAGAGTGTCAGGACCGGCCAGCGCTCCCGCCACCTCTGCCGCACCATCCACGCCGTCCGTATCACATGCGACCAGGGAGATGCCCGTTTGGCCGCCGAGTTCCATGGCCGCCGCCAGCGCGAACTCGGCATTCGGCCCGCCGACGCCGCCGCCCCAGCCCGAAACCGTGCATTCGCCGCCTGAAAGCAGCAATACGGGCGGATCTTTCGGATCAAGCCCCCTCTGCATGGATTTCGCGAGTTCAGCCTGGCGTTTGCCTTCTTGGCGGGCCTCGCCCTCGATCGCATCGCCGAGAATCTGCACCCGCATACCGCGGCCTTCGGCCAGCTGCCGCGCGGCCTGCAAGGACTGCGAAGGCGCAGAGATTATCCGGTTTTCGACGTTGGACAAACGGACGTCGTCAGGCCGTACAACGGAACTGCCACCGCGCAGAACGGCTTCGGCGGACGCCGGCAATTTCATATCATATTTCCTGACGATCGTCAGCGCGTCGGCGGCAGTCGTTTTCTCGCCGACCGTGACGCCCGACGCGATGTCGGCGGGATCGTCGCCAGGCACATCGGAAATCATCAGCGTCAGCATTTTCGCGGGATAGGCCGCAGCCGCCAGCTGGCCGCCCTTCACCCGGGACAGGTGCTTGCGCACGACGTTCATCTGCCCGATCGGCGCACCCGATTCCAGAAGCGCGCGATTGACCGCCTGTTTGTCCTCGAGCGTCATGTCGCCGGCGGGCGCGCACAGCAGCGCCGAACCGCCGCCAGAGACCAGGGCCAGCACGAAATCGTCCTTCCCCAGCCCCCCTAGCAGCGCCAGCATCCGTGCCGTCGCCTGCTGTCCCGCAGCATCCGGCACCGGGTGCGAGGCCTCAACCACCTCAATGCCCCGCGTCGGGCGGGCATAGCCATATCGGGTGATTATCAGGCCCTCGCAAGGCCCCCAGACGCTCTCGACAGCCTCGGCCATGCGCGCCGACGCCTTGCCCGCGCCGACAACAACCACCCTGCCGGATGGCTTGGGCGGCAAGGCGGCAGGCACGGTTATCATGGGATCGGCAGCAGCAACGGCTGCATCGAAAAGCGCGCGCAAGAATTCGGTTTCCGATTGTGACATTGTCATTCCCCAGCTTGAAGCCTGCGTGATCGGTTCCGCCGCGAAGCCGCCCAGTCATTGGCCACATCGTCGGTGAGTTTCCGCATTTGCTACTAAAGGAAGCCGGACCCCAAGGAAAGACGCTTACAGAAGAATGCCCGTCCGGTCCGGCGAATCCTTCCGTTTGCAGTGCCAACTGCGGTCAACAGGCGTGGTTCCAGGCCCGGACCCGACAAGGGGTCCGGACATGGACAACGTGATTCCGGATCAGCGGACGAATTCCTTGTCGGCAATCGAGGCCGCGAACCCGTCCAGCGCCTCGCTTACTTCGCCCCAGCTTTCCAGTGCTTTCACATTGTCGAGCCAGGCCCTGACATTGGGGTATTTCGACAGGTCGAAACGGATCATATCGCCCAGCGCCACGATCGAACCGGCGAAATAATCCGCGATCGTAATGTTTTCGCCCGCCAGCCAGCGCCGCCCGTCACCCAGCCAGTAATCGTTCAGAACCTGCAACCAGAACGCGCTCTTGTCCCTGCCCCACTCCACCGTGACCTTCTGGCCTTCTTCCGAGGGCCTGGCATGGTGCGGGAACAGTTGCGGATAACTGAGGTTGTAGCCCCAGTCGCGATAGAAGTTGGTGTTGAACCAGTCCATGATCTCGTTGACCTTGGCGCGTCCCTTGAGGTCCGCGGGGTATTCAGGCAGATGATATTTCTCCGCCAGATATTTCAGGATGGCGGAGCTTTCGGTCAGCTTCAAATCGCCGTCTTCCAGCACCGGAACCAGCCGGTTCGGGTTGAGGCTGACAAAGGGCTCCTGATGGTGAGCGCCGGAAAACAGGTCGATAACCTGCTGTTCGACGCCAAGGCCCTTTTCCGCGATCAGCAGGCGCACGGGGCGGCTGGTGATCGAGGCGGGATGCATATGCAGTTTCATCTTTCTCTCTCGCAAGTTGGTTTATGACGTTGGCCTAGTATGGGTTTTTCGGTGTCCGGTCTTCGGACAGCGAGCCTTGCCGCCGCTCGACCAGCAGTTCGATGGCATCGGCCAGATGCTCTTCCTGGATATTGTAGTCGCCCTTCGCGACGCGAAGCCTGTGCGCCTCGATCATCACATCGGCATAGCTGCAGCCCATCGGCGGCTCGAACCGGTAGGATGCAAGCTCGATCAGCAAGCCCATCGGGTCCTTGAAATAGATCGAATCCATGAAGCCGCGGTCCTTGGGGCCGGAATGCTTGATGCCGCGCTCGTCCAGGCGCTTGACCGTCTGCTTGAACGTGGCCTGGCTGATGTTGAACGCCAGATGGTGCACCGCGCCCGGATCGGTATTGGTGCGTCTCGGGTCGGGCTTGCGGTCCTCGTTGGTGAAGACGGTGATCAACCGCCCGTCGCCCGGATCGAAATAGACGTGGCCCTCGTTCGGGTTGTCCAGATTGGGCTGGTCGAAAATGAACGGCATGCCCAGAAGCCCTTCCCAGAAATCGATCGAGGTTTGCCGGTCGGCCCCGACGAGGGTGATGTGGTGAACGCCTTGGGACTGTATCTTTCGCATGAAATCTCTCCTTGTTTTCTTCTCAGGTCGCTTCGGACCAATCCACGAGCTTCGATTTGTAATCCGACCGGGGCAGACTGCCATGCGGGACGAGCGTCACGGAAGTCGAGGCGATCAGTTTGTCCCTTATGCTCTGCCGGATGCGGTCAGCCAGATCAACGGGCGGTTCGGCGCCCTCGGCCAGTTCCACTTTCAACGGTAGCGGTGGCTTTTGTTTTACACCTTTTGCCCTTGGCTGGACAGAGATAACGCCACTGACATGCGGCTGGAATTCGTTGACCACCTGCCGCAGCGCCGTCGGGAACAGGTTGACGCCCCGGACGATCAGCATGTCGTCGGTGCGCCCGATGCAACGCACGCGCGGCGCGGTCCGTCCGCAGGCGCAGGGCGACAGGCTGACCCGAACGTGATCGCGCGACCGGAACCGCAGCAAGGGCGCGGAGCGGTGTTTCAGATGCGTGTAGACCAGCTCGCCTTCGGCCCCATCCTTCAGCGGAACGGTCGCGCCGGTGTCGGGATCGATCAGTTCAAAATGCACGAGACCGCGACCGGAAAAATGCATGCCGTACTGATGGTCGCACTCGCCCCAGAGCGAGACAGAAATGTCGCCGATGCCCATCGCTTCGGTGACCTTTGCGCCCCAAGCCTGCTCCAGACGTTGCTGCAAGGCCGGTTCGCCGCCGCCCGGCTCTCCGGCGACTAGGATACGCCGAACCGTGGAACGCGCGATGTCGATGCCGCGATCGGCCGCCCATTCCGCGAGGTACAACGCATAGGACGGCGTGCAGCCCAGCACCGCGGGCTTCAGCAGTTGCACCGCTGCCATCAGGCGCTCGGTATTGCCTGCGCCAACGGGGATATGGCAGAGGCCCAGTTTTGCAAAAGCGTCGAGCGTCACGCCGGCCACGAAAGGTCCTGCGTTGTAGGTCGTGACCATGCGGTCGCCCTTTGTAACGCCCGACGCTCCGTAGGACCGGCAGGAAATCTCGATCCAGTTTTCGAGGTCTGTGGCCGTCAGCGGGATATAACTCGGCGTTCCGGTGGTGCCGCTGGTCGAATAGATGCGGACAATATCGTCCATCGGCGCGGCAAGATGCGAGCCCACCGGATTATCCCCGGTCCGTGTCTGCCGCAGTTCATCCTTCTCGGTCAGCGGCAGTTTCGCAATATCCGCCAGTCCGCCGACGCTGGCTGCATCGGAGAAACCGGCCGCGGTCAATTTCTGCCGGTAAAATGGCGATTTTTCAAATAGATACTCTATCTGGGAACGATAGGTCGCGTCGTCCAGGGCGGCCTGATCCGCCCATGGGCGCGTTTCGACCTGCGGGTTCCAGTGGCTCATTTGTCCTACGGCTCGTATTTGATGCCCTGCTCCGCGTGATGCGCGAGCGTGAAGCCGATCGGCGTCTCGATTTCTTCGGCCAGATGCGCCAGAAGGCTGCCGGTGCGCGCCAGAATGGGGATGGCCTTGAGCACCGAACGCGGAAAATC
>JBFIHV010000274.1:0-4156 GCA_041601595.1 Amylibacter sp.
CAGTATGCGAAGCGGTGGAAAGCGGTATCGACACTTCGGTGCTTCGGTTGCGTGGCCAGGCTGATGAAATATCAGCGAAAAAGGCTACGATTCCTTCTGCGAATTCCGGAAAATTCCTTGTTAATCCTAATCTTAGCGGCAAATTTCCCGAATTTGCAGCGGGATTCGCCTTAAACAGGCATTCATAATTGCCTGAAAACCTTGAATTTTCAATACTTTTTATTTTTCGCCCCTTTCCGGCCATAAAATGGCCACAAAAGATAATTCATGCAAATCCGCGCCTGATTCTGATGCAGGCACTTCGCATACTGGCTTGTTTTAGATTAATTATTCCATAAGCTCGCGTGTCTCTATTTTGCGTTGAAACAGGCTCGTACAGCTCGAGGTCAATACACTGTGGACATAGCTCACTTTTTCTTGAGCTTCCGGGACACCGCCCCGTCGCACGCGAATCTTGATGGACCCCCCCCGATCAATCCCGGCATTTTTCCGGCGGGAACCACGAAGCCGATGATGCGAAAACCAGCTCCGCAAGCGTGTCCCCGACATATCAATCATCGTGAAAAATACGCTTCACACTACCTGCGCCCACCGCGAATGTGCTGGCCTCACGCTAAGTCACGTTGTCGTGTGACAACGCTCTGCGGTGGATGGCCTCCAGCCGATCGGCACGGGCATGCCCGCCCTGCAGGCATGATACGAGCCACGGAAATCCGGCACTGTCGGTCAGATGCATGAACTCCGGCGCGATAAACCGAGCCGCGAAAGCCTGTGTCGCAAAAGAAAGGCAGGGCCAATGGCAAGCCCTGCCAACCTGATTTTCGAATGTGAGTAAACCGCGGAAACCCTTGATGCGCCTAGCTGGCGCGGCTGACCGGCTTGCCGATGACGTCCATGAAATCACGCCGCACTTCGCGGTCGGTTTCGAACATGCCGCGCATTGCCGATGTGACCATGCAGACGCCGTGCTTGTGCACACCGCGGGTGGACATGCACTGGTGCTCCGCTTCGATGACGACGGCAACGCCTTGCGGTTTCAGGACGTCCATCAGTGTATTGGCGACCTGTGCCGTCAGTTTTTCCTGCACTTGCAAGCGCTTGGCAAAAGCATCCACGACACGCGCCAGCTTGGAAATACCCACGACGCGGTCGGTCGGCCAATAGGCGACATGCGCCCTGCCGATGATCGGCGCCATGTGGTGCTCGCAGTATGACTCGAAGGCGATATCCTTGAGAACGACCATCTCGTCGTACCCTTCGACCTCTTCGAAAGTACGTTCCAAAATCTTGGCGGGATCTTCGGAATAGCCACGGAACCATTCGCCATAAGCCTTCACTACCCGCTTTGGCGTATCCAGCAGGCCTTCGCGCCGCGGATCGTCACCGGCCCAGCGCAGAAGTGTCCGCACCGCCTCCTCCGCCTCTTCCCGCGAAGGGCGCACGATCTCATCCTGCTTGGACTTTATCAACTGTATCTTGGGGTCGGGAACGTTCATCTTTTCACCTTCTATCGCGGGGTCAGACATTGGGATATGGAGCCCTTTGGTGTCTTTTCCAGCCTTATTAACGCCGTTCAGCACTTTGTTAGCGCAAAACCCATAGTTCAACTAGCGCGAATTAGTTACCAAATCGTTAAACCTTGCCGAGAGCCTGCATGATATCATCGATCAGATCACCGCCGTCTTCCAGTCCGATCGACACCCGCACCAAGCCGTCCGTAATGCCCAGAGTGTGCCGCTCTTCCGCCGTCAAACGCTGATGCGTGGTCGTCGCCGGATGCGTGGCGAGGCTCTTGGCGTCGCCGAGGTTATTGGACATTGTAACAATTTCCAGCGCATTCAGAAAGCGGAATGCCGCAGCCTTGCCGCCCTTGATATCGAGCGATACAACCGTGCCGCCCGCCGTCATCTGCGATTTGGCCAGCTCCAGCTGCGGATGATCCGGGGCAAACGGGAAAATCACACGCGCCAGTTTCGCATGGCCATCCAATGCCTCGACAAGCGCCGTGGCGGTCTCGGCCTGCGCCCTGCACCGCAGGTCCATGGTTTCCAGGCCCTTGAGCATGATCCATGCGTTGAAAGGGCTGAGCGCCGGGCCCGTGTGCTTGTTGAACGGCTCGAACGTCTTGCGGATAAATTCCTTCGTGCCAAGAACGACCCCGCCGAGGCATCGCCCCTGCCCGTCGATATGCTTGGTGGCGGAATAGATCACCACGTCGGCGCCAAGCTCGAGGCTGCGCTGGAAAATCGGCGTCGCAAAGACGTTGTCCACCACGACGGTGGCTCCGACGTCATGCGCTATCGCGGACACGCCGCGAATGTCGATGACCTCGAGCGTCGGATTGGAGATCGCCTCGAGGAAAACCGCCTTGGTGTCGGGACGCATCGCTGCCCGCCACGCATCCAGATCGGTTCCGTCCACAAGCGTGACCTCGACCCCCCATTTCGGCAGGATGGTCTGCACGATGAACAGGCAGGAACCGAACAGCGCCCGCGCCGCGACGATATGATCGCCCGCCGAGAGCATGGAAAACAACGTGCCGCTGACCGCGGCCATGCCCGACGCGGTGGCAAAGGCGTCCTCGGCGCCTTCCAGCGCCGCAATCCGCTCTTCGAACATGCGCACCGTCGGGTTGCCGTAGCGGGCGTAGATATATTCGTCCTCGCCAGTTTCGATGAACCGCGCCTCGGCCTGTTCGGCCGTGTCATAGGCAAAGCCCTGCGTCAGGAAGATCGCTTCCGACAGCTCGCCGTACTGGCTTCGCTTGATGCCGGCATGCACCAGCTTGGTTCGTGGAGACCATTCCGTCATTTCGTACCTTTCCGGGCCTTCGCCCAACAAAAAACCCCAACCGTTCACGATCGGGGCTTGCAAAGGTGACCTCGACCTCTTTAGCGGCATGTTTTACGTGGCCCACAATCCGGTTACAAATCGCCACGCAGCCGATTTACGACAAGGAACCGCACAGGTCAATCGGCCAAAGCCACGAATTTCCGGCGAATTGGCACAGTTTTGTTTCAGCGCCGGTTCAGCCCCTGTGATCGCCAGCGACCTCTCGGGGCGGTTTTTCCGCGACCGTGCGCGAACGGGGTTGCTTCTTTGCGATTCCCGTCCATGGTGTGACCGAACAACAAAGGAATCCCCATGCCAAACCCCATCGACATGTATTTCTGGCCGACCCCGAATTGCTGGAAGGTCTCCATCGCACTGGAGGAGATGGGCCTGCCCTATGACGTGAAACTGGTGAATATCTATGGCGGCGGGCAAAAGGACGCCGCCAATACCGCCGTCAATCCCAACGCGAAGGTGCCCAGCATCGTCGATCCTGACGGACCTGACGGGAAACCGATCACCGTGTTCGAGTCCGGCGCGATCCTGCTGTATCTGGCGCGCAAGACCGGTCGGTTCCATGGCACGACGGAGCGCGAGCGCATCGAGATCGACCAGTGGCTGATGTGGCAGATGGGAAATCTCGGCCCGATGGCGGGCCAGGTGCACCATTTCGTGAAATATGCGCCTTATTTCGATCCGCCGGTGGTCAACGAATACGGCCAGAAACGCTATGTGACGGAAACGCGGCGCCTCTACAAGGTACTGGACCAGCAATTGGCGGGGCGCGATTTCGTCTGCGGCGACTATTCCATCGCGGATATGGCGATCTGGCCCTGGGCGTCGCTGTGGGAAGGTCAGCTCGTGGACATATCGGAACTGCCGAACATGGAAAAGTGGCTGGCCCGCTGTCAGGCGCGCGAGGGTGTCGTCAATGGCCGCGCCGTGCATGCCGACCTGCGCCGCGACCGCGGATCGGCCGAAGTCCAGAAGCACATGTTCAACAAGATCTAGCCGATCAGGCGTCTTCGTCCTTGTCGAGGCTGTACTGGTTGAACAGCTTGGCCTGCATGATAAAGAAACCGAACACCGCGATCGTCAGGCCAAAAGTCTTGAAATTCACCCAGGCGTCCGTGCTCATCGTCCGCCAGACGACCTCGTTGGCGATCGCCAGCGTCAAGAAGAAGGCGCACAGCCGCCGCGTCAGAATCATCCAGCCTTCGTCGCGCATCGGCATGGCCTCTTCCATGACATAGCGCAGATAGCTCTGCCCGCGCAGCAGGCCAAACCCGAGCAGCCCGCCGAAAATCAGGTAGATGATCGTCGG
>JBFIHV010000275.1:0-4151 GCA_041601595.1 Amylibacter sp.
CGCTCCGTCCAGACAGAGGGCAAGGCCCTCGACGATCTGGAGGCGGTGCAGCGGGTGTTCTCTTCTCAGGTTCTGTTCGCGGTTCTCGACATGCCCTGGACGCCGCTGTTCGCGGCGGCGATATTTCTGTTTCATCCCTGGCTTGGCTGGCTGGCGGTCTGCGGCGGCCTGGTGCTGGTGACGCTGACATGGTTGAACCAGTTCCTGACCCGCCATCCGCAGGCCGAGGGCCTGGTTGCCGGCCAGCGCGCCTCGGCCTTTGCCGGCGGCGCGCAGCGCCACAGAGAGGCCATCCGCGGCATGGGAATGGGCACGGCGGTTCTGGACCGCTGGCAGAAACTGCGCACAGAGGCGCTGCGGGCGACCATAGGGGCCAATGACAAGACCGGCTTCATCACCGCTTTCACCAAGGCGTTCCGGCTCGGCCTGCAATCGGCGATCCTCGGGCTTGGCGCCTATCTGGTGTTGCAGGGCGAGCTGACCGCGGGGGCCATGATCGCCGCGTCGATCCTGTTGGGGCGCGCGCTGGCGCCGGTCGAACTGGCCATCGGCCAGTGGCAGATCATGCAGCGGGCGCAAAAGGCATGGGCCGACCTGTCGCGGGTTCTGGAAACCACGCCGGCGGAGCCGCCAAGGACGATCCTGCCGCGGCCCAGGGCTTTGCTGGAGGCGAAGAACCTGTCCGTCGTGCCGCCCGGCGAATATCAGGCCAGCCTCAAGATGATCAGTTTCAAGCTCGAACCCGGACAGGCGATGGGCGTGATCGGGCCGAGCGCGGCAGGCAAATCGACGCTGGCCAAGGTGATTGCCGGTATCTGGGCGCCGATCTCTGGCAAGATCCGTCTGGACGGGGCCACCATCGACCAGTACGAGCCCGACACCTATGGCGCCTATATCGGCTATCTGCCGCAGGAGGTGACCCTGTTCGACGCCACGATCGCCGAGAATATCGCGCGCATGGCCGAAGAGCCTGACTCCGCCAAGGTGGTCGCCGCGGCGCAGCAGGCGGGCGCGCACGAAATGATCCTGCAACAGCCCGAGGGTTACGACACCCGGATCGGCACCGTGTCCGGGCGTTTGTCCGGCGGTCAGAAACAGCGCATCGCGCTGGCCCGCGCGCTCTATGGCGATCCGCTGCTGCTGGTGCTGGACGAGCCGAATTCCAATCTGGACGCCGTCGGCTCGGCGGCGCTCAACAACGCGATCCGCGACCACAAGGCGCGCGGCCATTCGGTGGTCATCATGGCGCACCGTCCGGCGGCGATCGCCGAATGCGACACGATCCTGTATCTGGAAGACGGGAACAGCCGCGCCTTCGGGCCGCGGGACGAGGTGCTGAAGACGCAGGTCAAGAACGTCGCGCAGATCACCGATGCCATCCAGCGGAGTTCCGGCCCATGACGCGCTCCGATCGCCCTGTCTGGACCTCCCGCACGCCGACCGTCATCGGGCTGCTCGCCGTTGTCAGCCTGTTTCTCGGGCTCGGGGTATGGGGAACGCAAAGCCGGATCGCGGGCGCGGTCGTGGCGCGCGGCATGATACAGGTCGAATCGCTGCGCCAAGTGGTGCAGCATCCCGACGGCGGGGTGGTCGGGACCATCCGCGTCACCGACGGCGACAAGGTCGAGGCCGGCGATATCCTGATCCGGTTCGATGACACACTGCTGCTGTCCGAAATCGCCATCGTCGACGGCCAGATCGCTGAATCGATGGCGCGCAGGGCCCGATTGCAGGCGGAGCGGGACGGTCTGGACGATGTCGAGTTCGCGCCCGACCTGCTGGAGCGCGCCGGGACCGATGCCAAGATCGCGGATCTTGTCTCGGACGAACGGCAATTGTTCCGGACGCGGCTGGAGTTCGTGCAGAAGGAGGCCGAGCAACTGGCCGAACGCAAGGAACAGATCAAGGGGCAGCTCGCGGGCGTCGAGTCGCAACTGGCCGCGACGCGCACGCAGCTCGACCTGATCTCGCAGGAACTTGCCGATCAGCAGCAATTGCTCGATCAGGGGCTGGTGCAGGCGACGCGGGTGTTGGCCCTGCGCCGCGAAGAGGCCCGCCTGCTGGGCGAGCTGGGCGAACTGCAATCCGTCGTCGGGCGCGGCAACGCCCAGCTGATCGAAACCGATATCGAAATCCTGAAACTGCAATCCCAGCGTCAGCAGGACGCCCTTGCGGAACTGCGGGAGATAGAGTTCCGGATGATAGAACTGACACAACGCTCGCTGTCGGCGCAGGAAACCCTGTCGCGCATGGACGTGCGCGCCCCGATGTCCGGCGTGGTGCATGGCATGACGGTTCACGCTCTGCGTTCGGTTGTGAAGGGCGCGGAGCCGATCCTCTATATCGTGCCGCAGGACAGCCCGATGCTGGTCAAGAGCCGCATCGACGCGATTCACATCGATCAGGTCCACGTGGGCCAGGAAGCCGCGCTGCGGTTTTCCACCTTCGACCAGCGCAGCACGCCGGAAGTGATCGGCCATGTGGCGAAAGTGTCCGCCGATGTCTTCACCGACGATGTGACGGGGCTGACCTATTATTCCGCCGATATCATACCTGTGCCGGAAGAGCTGGAGAAGCTCGGCGATGTCGAGCTGCTGCCCGGCATGCCGGTCGAGGCCTTCATCAAGACCGGCGAACGGACGCCGCTCAGCTATCTCGCGAAGCCGCTGATGGATTATTTCAACCGCGCTTTCCGCGAGTTGTAAATTCCCGCAAGGGCGACTGAATTACGGTTTCCAAGGCGCGGGCAATGGCTTAGCCTGCCGGCTGTAACGCAAGCAGGAGGCACCAATGGCGAATATGATCGAAACCAAACTGGCGGAACTGGGCGTGAGCCTGCCCGAGGCGCCGGCACCCGCGGCGAACTATGTTCCCTATGTCATCTCGGGCGACCTGATTTTCGTGTCGGGCCAGATATCCAAGGACGCCGGCGGGCTGATTACCGGCAAGCTGGGCGCGGGGTTCACCGTGGAGCAAGGCCAGGCCGCGGCCAAGGTCTGCGCCATAAACCTGCTGGCGCAGGTCAAGCACGCGCTGGAGGGCGATCTGGACCGCGTGGTCCGTGTCGTGAAGCTCGGCGCCTTCGTCAATTCGACGGCGGATTTCATGGACCATCCGAAGGTCATCAACGGCGCGTCCGATTTCATCGGCGCGGTGTTCGGACCCAAGGGCGCGCATGCCCGCGCCGCCGTCGGGACGTCGTCCCTGCCGCTGGGCGTCGCGGTCGAGATCGAGGGCATCTTCGAGTTCAGATAATGCACGTCCACCTGCATCCCCATTTCCTGACGGTTCCGCTGGCGCACCGAACCCTGCACGATCTGGGGCAGGGGCGTCCGGAAAATTCCGTCGAGGGGGCAAAGGCGGCGATTGCCGCCGGCTACGGCATGGAAATCGACGTGCAACTGTCGAAAGACGGTTGCGCCATGGTGTTCCACGACGAGGGTCTGGACCGGCTGACGGCGAAACGCGGTCCGGTCCGGGACAGGACCGCGGCCGAGCTGGCGGATATTCCGCTGAAGGGCGGGGACTCCGCGCCGCCGACCCTGCCCGCGTTTCTGGAACTGGTGGACGGGCAGGTGCCGCTGCTGATCGAGATCAAGGACCAGGACGGCGCGATGGGCCCAGATGTCGGTCCGCTGGAGCAGGCGGTCTGCGCCGCGCTTCGGGGTTATGACGGGCCGGTGGCGCTGATGTCGTTCAACCCGCATTCGGTGTTGAAATGCGCCGAGTTCGCACCGGATATTCCGCGCGGACTGGTGACCGATCCGTTCAAGGCGCTGGAATGGCGCAATGTGCCGTCCGGCCGGCGGGCCGAACTGGCCGTCATCCCCGACTACGACCATACCGGCGCCTGTTTCATATCGCACAGCATCAGGGATCTTGCCTCTCCGCATGTGCGGAGGGTGCGCGAGAAGGGCGGCAAGATACTGTGCTGGACGGTCCGGTCCGCCGTGCAGGAGAAAAAGGCCCGCCGGATCGCCGACAACATCACCTTCGAAGGCTACCACGCCCTGAAAACCGGTAGTTGACCTTTAAGACCGCTGCGCCATCATTGGCGCGAGGAACAGGTGGATATGCCCGACGGATCCAATATCGAAATCAGCGTTATCACCGCCCTGTCCGGCATATCGGCGGCGGAGTGGGACGCCTGC
>JBFIHV010000276.1:0-4147 GCA_041601595.1 Amylibacter sp.
ATGGCTGCAGGATTAAACCCGCCGATGTAGTAATAGGGCGAATTCGGGCCGCCTTGATACAGGGCCCGAACGTCAAGTCTCTGCCCCCGAAGCAGGAAGTAATCGACGATTTGAATGGCGCAGAGCGGCGCGAAGAAAACGCCGATAAAAGCCAGGAACGTCCCGAAGTTGTCAAAGAACAAATCAGGGAGGACCACGCCGATAACTGCCACCGGAACCAGACCGAAAAGCAGTGTGACGGGCCAGGACAGTGTGGAAATCGCGGGCACGCTTTTCAGGCCCACTGCCGTTGCGTAAACCCCTGCGATGGCCGTACCCAGATTTGCCGCAATCACGAACAGCAGGGCGATCGTGCCGTAGAATCCCCCTCCCAACTGGACCATCCAGGCAGATGGGTCGGATGTTTCGAGCGCGAGGATCGCAGCCAGGCCTATGACCGACAGCAACGGCACAGGCAGCCCCATTCCCAACATCGCCGGCTTTGCCGCCGTGGATGCATCGGGGGAAACGCGTACCAGCGCGCCGATATATGGCCACCAGCTCAACAGGCTGACGATGCCAAGTTCGATGCCTGTCACATAGTCCCACTGCAGATCACCGGAAGCATAGGCCGGCGTTGCCGTGGAAATCGCGTCCGATTCCTTCGCCAGCAGCATCCAGACCATCCACAGGCCAACGCCGATCACGAAAAAGAACAGAATATTTGAGGCCTTTTCGATACCGGACTTACCGGTAAGCAGAACCCCGAAAATTATGGCGCATGCGATAAGGGTAGCAATTGCCTGAACTGTCGAAGCACCGCTTTCCGTCGTCCAGCCCAATGTCAGAAACAGCTGTACAACGGATTTTCCAAAGAAGATTATCAGCAAGGAATTCCAGCCGATGATCGACGTGTACTGCAGGAAAACCGTGATGATCCATCCGCGGCTGCCAAATTGCGGGCGCGCCGACACGATGGAATCGATACCATAGCGCGTTGCCGCCGGGACGACTGCAAGCGTCACGAGCAGCATCCCGATCATGGAGCCCGCCGTCATCGTGGCGAAGCCTTGTTTGAAATTCAGGTAATAGCCGACGTATTCACCGATTATGTAGCACCACGTCGCGGTGGCGGTGACGAACAAGACGATGCCAAGTTCCCACGCACCCCAAGTGCGTTCGGATCTTCTTAGCGGCCAGTTGGTTTCATCCGCATGCGGCCCGGCATTTGTTGATCGGGTGTCTGAAGCATTTGCCATTATAGCCACCCCCAGATCAACAGCAGGACTGGAAACAGGATTCCAGAAGCCAATAGAAAGATCCAGTCGCCGGAAGTAAATCCGGACCCTTGGTTCTCGGACAGTTCCAGATCGGCTATGCGCCGCTCCAGCTCTGGTGCAAGTTGTTGGTTAGACATTTCTTCCTCTCCGTTTTTGGTCTTGTTTGACCTTTTCCACCCGTGGGTGCTTGTTTATTCAGTTGCAGGGTACATTTCGTCGTCAGCGTAGGGGAACCACCAGAAATCCTGGGGTTGCGAACCGGGGTCGATCATCACGGTTTTGGTTTCGCGGAACGTATCGATCCCTTCGGGCCCGAGTTGTCGGCCAAGACCACTCAGCTTCGAGCCGCCGAACGGGCCGGCGTCATTGTCCAGCAAGGGGGCGTTGACCCAGACCATGCCGGCCTGCAAATCCTCCGCCGCGCGGATGCTTTCATTCAGGTCCCGGGTGTATATGTTCGCGCCCAATCCGTATTTCGAATTATTTGCATGCTCAATGGCCTCGTCGAAATCCCTGACCCGGCAGATGGGCGCCACGGGTCCGAAGCTTTCGTTGTGAAAGATGCTCATGTCGGGCGTGCAATCCACAAGAACCGTCGCATCGACAAACCAGCCCCGATTGAACGCATTGGGCCGTCCTCCGCCAATTGCGGCCCGCGCGCCTTCGTCCTTGGCTTTGGCCAACAGGCCTTCGTACCGATCGCGTTCCCTGGACGAGACAAGCGGCCCCATGTCGACCTTGCCCAATCCATTGCCGATGCGCAGCTTGGACGTTTCGGCCACCAGTTGTTCCACGAACTCATTGTGGATTGCGTCGTGGACATAGAACCGCTCCGCCGAGACACAGATTTGACCGCAGTTCATATAAGCCGAAAAGGCCGCCGCACGGGCCGCGATATCCAAAGGCGCCGAAGGCATCACAATGAAGGGATCGTTGCCGGAAGTCTCGATCAGAGCCGGCTTCATCAGATCGCCACAGGTGGCCGCCACTGTGCGGCCCACCGGAACGGAACCGGTAAAGGCTATCCCGTGCGTGCGGGAATGCTCGACCAGTGCCTTGCCGACCATACCCCCGCCCGACACCACCTGAAACAGGCCGTCAGGCAGGTGGCTGAACGCCTTGGCAAAGAGCATCGTCGTCAGGGTGGTGTATTCCGAGGGCTTGACGATGCAGGCATTGCCACCGGCCAGCGCGGCGCCGGCCTCCCACGCAAGCAGGACGAGCGGATAGTTGAACGGCATGATCAGCGCGATCGTCCCCAAAGGCTGTTTCAGCGTATAGTGCATTTGGCCGGCCACCGCGGGGCCGATGACGCGGCCCATGTCGGACCGGCCGACCTCTGCCGAATAGCGCAGCGAGTGAACGCACCAGTCAACCTCGTCCAGCGACTCCTTATAGGGCTTGCCCATTTCACGGGTCAGAGCCTCGGCCAGCAGCGGGCGCATTTTTTCCAGTTCATGCGCGACTTCATGCAGCGCGTGCGCACGCTCAACTGACGACCACTTGCGCCACCATGTCTTTTGCGCCGCATTGCACCGGTCGACGCAGGCGTCGATTTCAGCCGGAGTTGTTTCCAGCAGACTGCCGATGACTGCCTCGGTCGCGGGGTCAATGACATCCATGCCGCTCGTGCCGGTTCCGGGACGCAGGGCGCCGTCAATGAAAATCTTGCCGCTGGCTTCTTTCAGTTGGTCCAGAACATTGGTCATTTTTGTCTCCAGGTCAGATTTTGATGCGTTCATTCTTGGCGTCATAAAAAGCGCCCAGTTGCAGATGCGCGGGTATGGGATTGCAGGCCACTTCCACCGTAAATCCGCCCGACGCCAGATATTCCGGGGTAACGCCGTCGGGGTGACTTACATAACCCAGGCCCAGCGACCCGCCGACCCTGTGCCCGTATCCGCCCGACGTGACGGAACCGACGATGCGGCCCTCGTGCAGAATAGGTTCCTCGTGATAGAGCATCGGCGCACGGTCCGCGCCGTCCAGACGGATTTGCACAAGCCGTCGTGTGGGCGTGCCCGCGTCCCGCGCGCGCATAACAGCATCCCGGCCGGTGAACCCGGCCTTGTTCCAGCCCACGGCAAAGCCAAGCCCCGCGTGCAGGGGGTTATCCTCTTCGCCGATGTCGTGACCCCAGTGACGGTATCCCTTTTCCATCCGCATCGAATTGATGGCAAAGTAACCGCCGTGAGCCAAACCGAACTCTTCCCCCGCCGCGACGATGGTTTCGAAGACATGCGCGGCAAAATCGGCGGGGATGTAGATTTCATAGCCCAGCTCGCCCACATAGGTCAGGCGGCTGACACGTACCTTGGCGTAGCCGATCTCGATCTCGCGGCTGGTCCCGAACGGAAAGGCGGCCGTTGACAAATCCGCGCCCGACAGTTTGGCAAGCAGATTGCGGGATTTCGGCCCCATCAGCCCCAGCATCGGAAGACCCGCTGTCATGTCTGCTAGATGCGCATGCGCGCCTTCCGGTATGGCGCGGCTGAGCCAGCTGAAATCGCGGGTTTGCGATCCCGCGATGGTCACGATCATATAGGACGTCTCGGACAGACGGGTAATGGTCACGTCAGCTTCGATCCCGCCGCGGTCATTCAGCCATTGGGTATAGACGATCTTGCCTGCGGGAACGTCCATTTCACCGGCAGACACTTTGTTCAGAACCGCGCATGCGTCGCGTCCGTCAAGGCGGAACTTCGCAAAGCAGCTTTGATCGAACAGCGTGACGTTTTCCGCCGTATTCAGGGATTCCGCCCTGGCGTCGGGGAACCAGCTTTGCGGCCCCCATGAATAATCTATTTGGGTCGAACGGCCGTCATGCGCAAAGAAACCCGGCCTTTCCCAGCCGGACAGTTCGGTCATGCCGGCGCCGGCGGCCAAAA
>JBFIHV010000277.1:0-4137 GCA_041601595.1 Amylibacter sp.
CGTTCCTTGAGCGCGCGCGCCGTCATCGCCATGTCCGACGACAGGATCGCGATCCGCGCATCGGGAAAACGCGCCTCGGTCTCCTCTGCCAGACGCTCGACGCCCGGCCCGACGGCGGCCATGCGATCCTCGACGCCGCAGCTCGGGCATTTGGTCGGCACCGGCTTGGTCGCGCCGCACTGGTGGCACATGAGGTGATTGTGAAACCGGTGCTCGACCATGCGCGCGTCGCAGTGGTCACAGGCGACCTGCTGCCCACAGGCGCGGCAGACGGTGATCGGGGCATAGCCGCGGCGGTTCAGGAACAGCAACGATTGCTCACTGTCGGCCAGCCGCTTTTGGACCTCCGACGCCAGCGTGTCGGATATCCAGCGGCCGCGCTGCAATTCGCCTTCGCGCAGGTCGATGGCGCGCATCTCGGGCAATTCCGCCGTGCCGTAGCGGGCATCCAGATCCAGACGCCGGTACTTGCCGGAGGCGGCGTTGACCCATGTCTCGAGCGACGGAGTGGCCGAGGCCAGAACTACGGTCGCGCCATAGATCGAGGCCCGCATGACGCCCATGTCCCGCGCGCTGTACAGAACGCCGTCCTCTTGCTTGTAGGATGTGTCGTGTTCTTCATCCACGATCACAAGCCCCAGATTGCGGAACGGCAGATAGAGCGCCGAGCGCGCGCCGACAACCAGCTGCGCGCCGCCCTGCCCGACCATGCGCCACGTCCGCCGCCGCTCGGTCATGGTGACGCCGGAATGCCATTCGGCGGGCCGCGCGCCGAAGCGTTTCTGCACCCGGTCCAGGAACTCGACCGTCAGCGCTATCTCGGGCAGCAGCACCAGCGCCTGACGGCCCTGCCGCAGGCACTCGGCGACCGCTTCCAGATAGACCTCGGTCTTGCCCGATCCGGTTACGCCCTTCAGCATGAAGGTCTGATAGCTCTGCGAGGCCACCGAGGCCCGCAGGGCCTCCGCCGCTGCCTGCTGTTGTTCGGTCAGGGCGACGCGGGCCGCTTTCGGGTCCAGCAGCGGAAAGGCCGCGTCGCGCGGGGTTTCGACCTCAAGGACCACAGCCTGCTTGACCAGCCCTTTGATGACAGAACTCGACACGCCCGCCATCTCGGCCAGTTCGCCAAGCTGAAACGGCAGGCCCTGATGTTCCTCCAGTACCGCGATCACCCGTTCGCGGGCCGATGTCATCCGGTCCGGCTCCTCCGGTCCCAAGGCGTAGAGCTTTCGCATCCCCGGCGGATCGGCCAGACCGGGTGCGCGGGTGGCGAGCCGCAGCATGGCGTGCAGAGGGGTCAGGGTATAGGCCGCGACCTTCTCCAGAAAGACCTGCATTTCCTCGCGCATCGGCGCCACGTCCAGAACCCGCGAAATCGGCTTGATCCTGGCGGGATCGAAGCCGCCCTGCCCCGGGCCCCAGACCACGCCTAGCACTTGCCGCGGCCCCAGCGGGACGACGACATAGGCCCCGACCTCGACCCCGCCGGCCGGCGCCTTGTAGTCGAGAAACCGGTCGAGCGGTTGCGCCGTCAGAACGCTGACCAGCGTTCCCTCGGGGAAAAAGCTCTGCTCGGAGTTGTCTGCCACAGGTACTGCCTAAAACGTCATTAAGTTGTTTTCACGGAAACCGCCCTACTGTAATATCCGCCCAACGGCCAGAGAAGCCAGCACTTAACGGGATAGCCCGCCGGTTTTTTCAGGCGCCTGCGGTTTGCCGCCCAAACAGAAAAACAGAATGCCAAGACCATTGGCCGACCGAGGACAGTATGAGCAGACCAGAAACGAAACTAGCCGCGCTCCGCGCCGACATTCTTGCCGACCCGAAGCTTATCCTTGACGACAAGGACATCATGTCCGCGCTGATTTCCGGCGGCGACGAGCTGATCGGAAACAACGTGTTCGACCTGCGCAACATGGCGCTGCAACACATGTCGACGCGGTTGGACGAACTGTCGGAAACCCACAGCACGGTCGTGTCCACGGCCTATGACAATCTGGCGACCGCCAACCAGATCAACCGCGCGATCCTTGCCCTGCTGGACCCGCAGAGCTTTGCCGCTTTCCTGAAGTTTCTGGAAACCACGCTGGCCGAGAGCCTGAACGTCGACACCGCCAGACTCTCCCTCGAGACGCCGGTGGTGCGCATCAATGGCCAGGCGCAGACGGAATACGGCACCGGCGTCGCCTTCCTGCTGCCGACGACGATCGCCAAATACGCCGCGGGCAGCAGCAGCGGCCAGCCGCGTCCGGTCACACTGCGCAAGACCGGTTCGGCGGCGCCGGAGATTTATGGTGAAGAGGCCGGCAAGATTCGCAGCGAGGCGCTGGTTCTGATCCAGCTGGGGGCCGACAAGCAGCCGGGCCTGTTGGCGCTGGGGTCAACCGATCCTGATCAGCTCGCGCCGGGACAGGCAACCGATTTGCTGTTGTTCTATGGCGCAGTGTTCGAACGGGTCATGCGGCGCTGGCTGAGCTGACGACGGGCGCGCGACGTCAATCCTCCGCCGGGCGCTGCCCGGCCGCCGGCGGCCTTGCGTCACGCCATGCCCAAACCCCGCCCACGGGCAGCGTTTCGTTGATGATTCCGGCGCATGAATGTGGTATATTTATTGTTTGCGGGGTTGACGTAACGTCTATTTCGTTGCCGTTTCAGCGGCCAAATCGAGCGTCCTGAGCGGACCGGTTCAAACCCCGACACACCCTATTCCGAGCCCAACTCGGTATTGCTGCTCCGGCCACAGAAAGGAGATTGCCATGCTTATTGCACGCTTGTCGATTCAGGCACGTTTCGGACACAAACAGAGAGTCCTGGATTTGATGAAACAATGGGAGGAAGAGATCGGCTCCAAAATCGGATGGACAAAGGACAAGACCCGCGTCCTGACCGGGTCGATCGGCGCGAAAGAGTCCGAAATCCAACATGAACTGTCCATTGAGAGCCTCGCGGAGCTCGAAAAGGGCTTCGAAGCGCTCGCCAAGATCGACGGTCACGCCGAATGGGGCAAGGAACTCGAAAAATACGTCGTTTCCGGAAGCAATTACTGGGAAATCTACCGGGTGCTTTGATCCGGCTCGCACAGGGTGACAAATTGCGCAGGTCTGGTAGACTGCCCTGAAACGGGCAGTGAAAACAGACTTGGGCAAAATGGCGGATACGACGGACAGCCGGAGCCAGCAGATATCGGGCGGGTACGACCTGATGGAGCGGTGGCTGGCGCATCTGTCGGCGCTGCGCGGCGGCTCCGATAAAACCGTCGGGGCCTATCGGCGCGACCTGTCCGGTTTTCTCGGCTTCCTGACCACGCACCTTGGCGCGGCGCCGTCCGCGAACAGCCTTGGCGGCGTCGGGATTTCCGATATGCGGGCCTGGCTGGCGCACGGTCGGCGCAGCGGGCGGGCGCCGCGCAGCCTCGCGCGCGAGCTTTCCGCCGTGAAATCCTTCTATCGGTGGCTTGGCGAGGCCAAGGGCTGCGACGTGACGGCCGTTCTTGCCACCCGAGCTCCGAAATTCAGCGCGGGCCTGCCGCGTCCGGTGTCCCGCCCGGACACACGCGCCCTGATCGATACGGTCGAGGTGCAATCGGCCGACAGCTGGATCGCGGCCCGCGACGTCGCGGTTGTCACGCTGCTGTACGGCTGCGGGCTGCGTATATCCGAAGCGCTCGGCCTCACCCGCTCGGCCGCCCCGCTGCCGGAGGTCATGCGCATCACCGGCAAGGGCAACAAGGAACGTCTCGTGCCGGTGCTGCCGGTGGTCCGAAAGGCGGTCGAGACCTACCTGCGTCTGTGCCCACTGGCGCAGGGACCCGACGATCCGCTGTTTCTGGGCAAGCGCGGCGGGCCGCTGAACCCGCGCCTGATCCAGAAAGTCATGCAACAGGCGCGGATGCAGCTCGGCCTGCCGGCGACGGCAACGCCCCATGCCCTGCGTCACTCCTTCGCCACGCATCTGCTGGAATCCGGCGGAGACCTGCGCGCGATACAGGAGTTGCTCGGCCACGCCTCGCTGTCCACGACCCAGGCCTATACCGCCGTCGATCAGGCGCGGCTGATGGAAGTCTACAAAAAAGCGCACCCCAAAGGATGACGGCCTTTCCCCACGCAGGAATAGTGGATAAGAGGGAAATATGACTCC
>JBFIHV010000278.1:0-4136 GCA_041601595.1 Amylibacter sp.
CGGCGTTGCGCAGTTCCGCGACCATCGCCTGATAATCGCCCATGCGGTCGCGGTCCATCACGGTCACGACCACCGGACCCTTGGAAACGGAGTGGATGCGGCCCTTTTCACGCAGCGCCGCCAGCAGGCGGTCAACGCCGACGGACACGCCGGTCGCGGGCACTTCCTGCCCTGTGAAGCGCTTGACCAGATCGTCGTAGCGTCCGCCACCGGCGACGGAACCGAAATTCCGCGGGCGGCCTTTTTCGTCGAATATCTGGAAGGTCAGTTCGGCCTCGTAGACCGGACCGGTGTAGTAGCCGAGGCCGCGCACGACGCTGGGGTCGATTTCGATCCGGTCGGGGCCGTAGCCTTGGGCCGCCATCAGTTCCGAAATGGTTTCCAGTTCCTGAACGCCAGCCGTGCCGATGTCGGACCCTTTGACAAGCTCGGCAAGACGGGCAACGGTCGCCGCCTTGCTGTCGCGCTTGGCCTGCATGAAGCCCATGACGACCTCGGCCTGTTCCGCGCCCAGCCCCGCACCCTTGGTGAAATCGCCGGAAACGTCCTCGCGGCCTTCGCCCAGCAGTGCGCGCACGCCCTCCAGCCCCAGCCGGTCGAGCTTGTCTATGGCGCGCAGAACGATGCCGCGTTCGGAGTGGAATTTCTCGGGATCGCTTGGGTCCAGCACGCCCGCCACCTGCATCACCCCGTTCAGCACCTTGCGGTTATTGACGCGCACGAGATAGTCGCCGCGCGGAATGCCCACGGCCTCCAGCGTGTCGGCCAGCATCGAGCATATCTCGGCATCGGCCGCGACGGAGCCGGACCCGACCGTGTCGGCATCGCATTGATAGAACTGGCGATACCGCCCCGGTCCCGGCTTTTCATTGCGCCAGACCGGCCCCATCGCATAGCGGCGGTAGGGCGTCGGCAGATCGTTGCGGTGCTGTGCATAGACGCGGGCCAGCGGCGCTGTCAGGTCATAGCGCAGCGCCAGCCAGTCGCCGTCGTCGTCCTCTTGCCACGCGAAAACCCCCTCGTTCGGGCGGTCCACGTCGGGCAGGTACTTGCCCAGCGCCTCGACGGTTTCCACGGCAGAGGTTTCCAGCGGATCGAAGCCATAGCGATGATAGACGTCGGTGATGGCGCGCAGCATTTCGGCGCGTTCGGTCACCTCTGACCCGAAATAATCGCGGAACCCCTTGGGCGTTACCGCCTTGGGCCTGTGAACCTTGTTTTTCTTGTCTTTTGCCATCGCGGAGGCATCCTTTTCGTGCGGCCGTGCCGTTTGGCAACCGTCTAACGTATCACAATCCCATGGGCAAGCGACACGGGGCCGCTTGCAGCGATCGGGCCAAGGCCCTAAATGGTCGCGAATGGAACGAGGGCACACCTTGTTGTTCTGACGGAAGGCACTGGATCATGGAACCTGACAACAAACAGGATTACCGGCTGGACGAACTGGAAATCCAGGTGGCGCATCTGACGAAATCGAACGAGGACCTGTCCGATGTCGTGGCGGCGCAGGCGAAACGCCTCGACAGGATGGAAAAGCGGCTGAACCTGTTGCTCGACCGCGCGCGCGAACAAGAGGCTGCCGGAACCGGCGGCCACGTGTTCGGCGACGAGGTTCCGCCCCACTGGTAGGCCCCGGCCGGCCCCTAGTCCTGATCCAGCGCGTAGCCGAAGCCGCGCACCGTTCTTATCGGATCGCGGTCATCGTATTCCCGCAGGGCCTTGCGCAGCCGGCCGACATGCACATCGACGGTCCGCAAATCCACATCCGCAGTCCGGCCCCAGACCCGGTCCAGCAACTGGTCGCGGCTCCAGACCCTGCCCGGCATCTCCAGCAGCGTCACAAGCAGACGGAATTCCGTCGGCCCCAGCTTGATGAATTTCCCCGCACGCGTGACCTTGTGCTGCAGCGAATCCAGGATGATGTCCCGGTATTCCAGCGTCTGGCCGACACTGCCCGGACGCGTCCGGCGCAGCATGGAGCGCACGCGCGCCAGCAGTTCCTTGATGGAATACGGCTTGACGATATAGTCGTCTGCGCCCGTGTCGAGCCCGCGGATACGATCCTCTTCCTCGCCGCGCGCCGTAAGCATGATGACAGGCGTCGCCGCGGTTTGCTTCGTCCGCTTCAACTGGCGGCAAACCTCGATGCCGGACGTGCTGGGCAGCATCCAGTCGAGCAGGATCAGGTCCGGCTCGACCTCATCGGCCAGCAGCAATGCCGCCTCGCCATCCTCGGCGCGCACGACGTTGTAACCCTCTTTGGCCAGGTTGTAGCTGAGCAGTTCCAGCTGCGCCGGCTCGTCTTCGACAATCAGAATAACGGGGGCGGTGGTCTCGGTCATGGAGTACCTCGGTCCTTGGACAGTTCACGGCAGGAGGCGTCACCTACTCCAATTCGGTTTCGCCGTTCTCAAATTGCTCTCCCGTCACCAGATAATGGACGTGCTCCGCGATATTGGTGATATGGTCGCCCGCGCGCTCGAACGTCTTGGCGATGAACAGCAGGTGGGTGCTGGCCTCGATATTGCGGGGGTTTTCCATCATATAGGTCAGCAACTCGCGGAACAGGGCGCTGTTCATCTGGTCGACGTCCTCGTCCTGCAGCCGCGCATGCTCGGCCTTCCCCAGATCGCGCTCCGCATAGGCCTCCATGACTTCGCCCAGCATGGCCTGAACCACGATGCTCATGCGCTTGATGGTATTGGTCGCCGACTTGATCGGTTTTTCTTCGGCGAGGATCGAGGTCCGGTTGGAAATGGTCTTGGCATAGTCGCCGATACGCTCCAGATCGGTGGCGACCCTGAAGGTCGTGATCGCGCTGCGCAAATCCTCGGCCATCGGCTGGCGCAGAGCGATCAGGCGCGTCGTGAGTTCAAATATCCGGTCCTCCAGATCGTTGATCTTCCGGTCGCCCTTGCGCACGCGTTTCGCGAGCTTCACGTCCTTTTCGCTCAAGGCTTCGGTTGCATCGGCCAACTGCTGGGTCACCAGTTCCGCCATGTGCTGCAGCTGCTTGTCGATCTCTTTCAGTTCCTTGTCGAATCTGCTGACGATATGGGTCTTTTCCATCTGGATACTCCGATCTAACCGATTCTACCGGTAATGTAGTTCTGTGTCCGTTCGTCTTCCGGCGCGGTAAAGATTTTCTGCGTCTTGCCGCTTTCCACCAGAACGCCGAGGTGGAAGAAAGAGGTTTCCTGCGAAACCCGGGCGGCCTGCTGCATCGAATGCGTCACGATCACCACCGAATATTTCTTGCGCAGCTCGTCGATCAGCTCTTCGATCTGCGCCGTCGCAATCGGATCGAGCGCCGAACACGGCTCGTCCATCAGCAGAACCTCCGGCGCCGTGGCGATGGCCCGCGCGATGCACAGCCGCTGCTGCTGGCCGCCGGACAGGCCGGTTCCCGGCTCGTGCAGGCGGTCCTTGACCTCTTTCCAAAGGGCGGCGCGTTTCAGCGACCGCTCGACGATATGGTCCAGATCGTCCTTGTTCTGCGCCAGACCGTGAATCTTGGGTCCGTAAGACACATTATCATAGATCGATTTCGGAAAGGGATTCGGTTTCTGGAACACCATTCCGACCTTGGCGCGCAACTGCACCGGGTCCACGTCCGGCGCATAGATGTCCTTGCCGTCCATCAATATTTCGCCGGTCACGCGGCAGATGTCGATGGTGTCGTTCATCCGGTTCAGGCAGCGCAGGAAGGTGGACTTGCCACAGCCGGACGGACCGATAAAGGCGGTTACCGTATGGTTGCGGATATCCACATCCACATCCTTGATCGCATGGGTTTCACCGTAGAAGACATTCACGCCGCGCGCGGTGATCTTGACCTCTTCAGAGTGTTTCTTGCTCTTATTCACGTCCACACCTGTCCATTTCCGAGTATCTTTTCATCATTACCACCTGCGTTCGAATTTCTTGCGCAGGAACACCGCCAACGCATTCATCAGGATCAGAAACACCAGCAAGACGCAAATCGCGGCGGCCGTGCGGGCCTCGAAGGCGCGCTCCGGGAAATCCGCCCAGCGGAAAACCTGCACCGGCAGCACGGTCGCGCTCTCGGTTATACCGCCCGGCACATCGACGATGAAGGCGACCATGCCGATCATGATCAGCGGCGCGGTCTCGCC
>JBFIHV010000279.1:0-4125 GCA_041601595.1 Amylibacter sp.
CCCGCCGGAGCCAGAGCCGCCTAGTCATCCATCTTCAGCGCGGAAATGAACGCCTGCTGCGGAATTTCCACCTTGCCGAACTGGCGCATCTTCTTCTTGCCCGCCTTCTGCTTGTCCAGAAGCTTGCGTTTCCGGCTGACATCGCCGCCATAGCATTTCGCGGTCACGTCCTTGCGCAGCGCCGACAGGGTCTCGCGGGCGATGATCCGTCCGCCGATTGCAGCCTGGATCGGGATCTTGAACATGTGCTGCGGGATCAGTTCCTTCAGCTTCTCGACCATCTGGCGGCCCCGGCTTTCGGCCCGGTCGCGGTGCACCATTGTTGACAGCGCGTCGACGGGTTCGTCGCTGACGAGGATCTGCATCTTGACCAGGAAATCCTCACGATAGCCATACATCTGGTAATCGAAAGAGGCATAGCCCTTGGTGACGGATTTAAGCCGGTCGTAGAAATCGAAGACCACCTCGTTCAGCGGCAGGTCATAGACGACCATGGCACGCGAGCCTGCATAGGTCAGGTCCAGCTGTATGCCGCGCCTGTCCTGACACAGCTTCAGCACGTCGCCGAGGTACTCGTCCGGAACCAGTATCGTCGCCTTGATCCGGGGCTCCTCGATATGGTCGACGAATGTCAGGTCGGGCATGTCGGCGGGGTTGTGCAGTTCCTTGACCGTGCCGTCGCGCATGTGGATGTGATAGACAACGCTGGGTGCGGTCGTGATCAGATCGATATCGTATTCACGCTCCAGCCGGTCGCGGATGACCTCCATATGCAAGAGGCCCAGAAAACCGCAGCGGAAACCGAAGCCGAGCGCGGCGGATGTTTCCATCTCGGTCGAGAAGCTGGCGTCGTTCAGCGACAGCTTGCTGATCGCGTCGCGCAGGTCCTCGAATTCCGCGTTATCCACCGGAAACAGGCCGCAGAACACCACCGGCTGCGATGGCTTGAACCCCGGCAGGGCCTTTTCGCAACCCTTCTTCTCGTGCGTGATGGTGTCGCCCACCCCGGTGTCGGCGACCTGCTTGATCGAAGCCGTCAGAAACCCGATTTCGCCGGGTCCCAGTTCGTCGATCACCGTCATTTGCGGCCTGAACACACCAATCCGGTCCACAGGATAGACCGCATCTGTGGCCATCATGCGGATGCGCTCGCCCTTCTTCAGAACGCCGTCGATCACGCGTATCAGGACCACGACCCCCAGGTAGGCGTCATACCAGCTGTCAACCAGCATGGCCTTCAGCGGCGCGTTACGCTCGCCCTTGGGCGCGGGCAGGCGTTTCACGATCGCTTCCAGCACTTCGGGAATGCCGACGCCGGTCTTGGCGCTGACCAGAATAGCGTCCGACGCGTCGATGCCGATCACGTCCTCGATCTGCTCGCAGACCTTTTCGGGTTCGGACGCGGGCAGGTCGATCTTGTTCAGAACCGGCACGATCTCGTGGTTGGCTTCGATCGCCTGATAGACGTTGGCCAGCGTCTGCGCCTCGACACCCTGCGTGCTGTCGACGACCAGCAGAGAGCCCTCGACCGCGCGCATGGAACGACTGACCTCGTAGGCGAAGTCGACGTGCCCGGGGGTGTCGATAAGGTTGAGGACATAGGTCTCGCCATCCTTGGCCTTGTAGTCGATGCGAACGGAGTTGGCCTTGATGGTGATGCCGCGCTCGCGCTCGATGTCCATGCTGTCGAGCATCTGCTCTTTCATATCGCGTGCGGCCACGGTTCCGGTGGACTGGATCAGGCGATCCGCCAGCGTGGATTTGCCGTGGTCAATATGGGCTACGATCGAAAAATTTCGGATTTTGGATATGTCTGTCATGATTGCGATATGCTGTGGATTTGCGGATTGGTCAAGCGTCACCGCGCGGTCAGGCGGGGTTCTTTGCGGTTGTGTGCGATAGCAACCTCATTCGCGGCCCAATTCCTCTTTTACGGCAGCTCCGGCAGGCAACCGGTGCTTTGGTTCCGGCAAATAGGTGCCCTTGGCGACAACGAATTTGCGACACTAAAAACGCCCCTCCATCGAAACCTTGCCAAATCAGGCGTCTTCATGGCAAAATACCTATAATAAGAAACGCCAGAAGGCGTATCAGGCAGAGCAGTAAATCGAGGATTCGAAAATGAAACGGATATCCGCAGCCGTTGCGGCGGCGCTTTTGACCGCAAGCGGTGTGCAGGCTGGAACAATAGAGCGTGCCTGTGTCAATTCGCAGCGCAGCACCAGTCCCGCAGTGTGCAGTTGCATCCAGCAGGTTGCCGACATGAAACTGTCGCGCAGCGACCAGAGGCTGGCTGCAAAGTTTTTCAAAGACCCGCATCTGGCGCAAGAGACCCGCCAGTCCGACAACCGTTCCAAGGAAAAGTTCTGGCTGCGCTACAAGGAATGGGGCCAGACGGCCGCCCAAACCTGTTCAAGCTGAGCCAAGCGCACGGACCAGTCCGCTGCCGTCTTGTTCCAGTTGGTCGGGAGCGTGACCGAAACCATCAATATCACAGGGGTCGGGACTCTCGCTTTCCGGCAGAATTGGCGTTTTATCCGGATATGAGCTGACCTCGGCCCTGGCGCGGAACAAAGCCCCTGACGCAGGCGAGCGACGGATGTTGCCGGGACAGGCTGACAAAGCCTTTCGCGTCAAATCCGTTTTGCCGCCGATTTTCTGGCAAGGCACAATCGTTTCAGCCAACGCAGTTCCAGACCAAACCGTATCAAGGCACTGGCCAGCCACAGCGACACCAGAACGATAATAATGTGGAATACTGACAGGTCCCAGTTCTCGAAAAGTATCGTTGCGGCGATGAACAGTAATCCGGCGACAATGTGAAACACCAGTTGTTTCAACTGAACCTGTCGCCATGTCTCGAAATTTGCATCCACCCTGCCCTGCTCGGGGAAATCCCAGCGCCGCAATCTGGCCGAGACATAGAGGTCGCCGACGGTGACTTCCTTGCGGGCGGAAAGGCACTGGTCGACATAGTCGCGAAATCTTTCGCTCAGCATTCCCAGCAGCCATGTCAGTTCGGAATACATCACCTTGGGCGGCTCGTCGTCGAAATAGCAGAAGGTATCGGCACCGGAGATATCGATGCTGAACCTCTTCACGAAGCTGTCCATCAAATCGTGGCCGTCGTCTCCGTCGATGCCCAGATCGGCAAACAGGCGCGTCTCAAGAGTCAGATTGCCCTTGTCCGCACCGAAGCAGTGCGGCTCGAGTAAATCGAATATCTCTTTCTCGGCTACTTCGTAAACCATGGCGCAGCCTAGCAAGCGTCACGGCATGGCGCAATTGACCTGTTTACTTGTGAGCGTGCGGCATGGCGCCGGTCTGCATGACAATGAACGGCACCACGATCGTGCCGGCATTTTCAAAGGTCAGGGTGAAATCCACTGTCCCGCCAAATTCGGGAACCGACTTCAGCCCCATCAGCATGATATGGTCGCCTCCGCGCGCCAGTTCATGGCTGCCACCGGCCTCGACCGGGAAACCGCCCTCGACCTCGCGCATTTTTGCGATCCCGTTTTCCATGATATGCGTGTGCAATTGCACGGTGTTGGCAAAATCGGCTTCGGCCGCAATCAGGCGGTCATCGTCGGAGCCAGTGTTCCTGATCAGCATGAAGGCAGCCGCCGACTTCGCCGCAGGGCCCGCTATCAGAAGGACCGGATGCTCGATTGCCAGCCCGTTGGGCAGATCGGCGACCATATGGGCGGAGTGACCGTGGTCCGAAGGCGCTGCGCCCTGCATCGGCATGCCGCCGGCTGTCTGGCCGGCGTCCGCGACCGTCAGCGGCGGTTGGGTGCCTTCCGCCTGTGCGGCAAAGGCAAGTGTCGTGAAGCCAAGCGCGGCAACGGCGGGGAGGAGGAGCGAGTTTTTCATAAGACGCATGTAAGGTATCAAGCAGGGCCGATACATGATGACAAATGGACGCGGCCCCGAAGCATCGCCTCGGGGCCGCAAAATTGCAAACCGGTCGTCTTAGGCTGCTTGTTGCGCCTTCGCGATGTCGCGCTTCACTTTGAGCGCGCGCGCGGACAGGTCGGCGTCTTTCGCCTTGGCAAAGAACGCGTCAAGCCCGCCGCGGTGGTCGACGGAGCGCAGAGCGGCCGCGGAAATCCGGAATTTGAA
>JBFIHV010000280.1:0-4122 GCA_041601595.1 Amylibacter sp.
GCAACTGGATGCCGCTGGCGTGCGCGCCGTCCGGTTCAATTTCGTCAAACGGTTGGTGGACGCGACGCCAAAGGAAGTCTTCCTGCGGATTGCCGACCGGATCAGTAAACTGGGATGGCACATCGTCGTATATTTCGAGGCTCAGGATCTGGAGGAGTTGGCGCCGTTTCTTGAGGAATTGCCCGGCATAATCGTTGTTGATCACATGGGGAGGCCGGATGTCGCCGAGGGCCCGGAGGGGCCGGCGTTTCGGTACTTCGTGAAGGTTCTCGAGGATAATCGGAATATCTGGGTCAAGGTTTCCTGCCCCGAAAGGCTGACCGTCAGCGGGCCGCCCTATGACGACGTCGTGCCTTTTGCCGCCAAGTTGGTGGAGAAATTCCCCGACCGCGTTCTTTGGGGAACGGACTGGCCGCATCCCAACATGAAATCCCATATGCCCGATGACGGCGCACTGGTCGATTTCATCCCGCGCATTGCGCCGACCAAGGAACAACAGCAGGCGTTGCTGGTCGACAATCCCATGCGGCTCTATTGGCCGGAGGAGATAGTAGGATGACATCGCCGCAGGTAGTCCCCGTCCGGGACCGGACGATTGCGGCGCTGGCGACGGCGATGTGCGTGGCCTGCATCCTGTGGAATGTCGAGGCGCCGACGCGATTGGGTTTCGCGGTCCTGACCCAGCAATACATGGCGTTCCAGCTTGGCTTGGCCCTGACGATCGCTTTTCTGAGGTTCGGGGTCAATGGCGAGGTCAAGGAAAGACTGGGGGTCGTGGACGGGATCGTTGCGGCATCGGCTTTCCTGGTCCTGATGTATGCAGCCTGGGATTTCTCGTGGCTGCTGACCGAGCAGGCCTATCGCCCATGGCAAATCACCGTGATCGGCGCTGTGGTCACCGTCTCGGTGATGGAGGGCGTGCGCCGCCGGGCAGGCTGGATGCTGTTCACGATTGTTGCGTTGTTTCTGGTCTACGCCCTGTTTGCCGATATGGTTCCCGGGCGCCTGATCGGCAAGGAACTGAGCCCCGTGCGGCTGGTCCAGTATGTCGGGTTTGATCCCTCGGCCGTGTTCTCCACGCCATTGGCGGTGGGGACGATTATCGTGCTTTTGTTTGTATTCTTCGGCCAGCTTCTGTTTGCCGCCGGCGGTGGGGCGTTCTTTACGGATCTTGCCATGGCGGCAACCGGCCGGTCACGCGGCGGCAGCGCAAAGATCTCCGTGGTCGGATCGGCTCTGTTCGGGTCTATTTCCGGAAGCGCCGTGTCGAACGTCGTCACGACCGGCGTTGTCACGATCCCACTGATGCAGCGCGGCGGGTATTCAAAGAAGGATTCCGGCGCAATCGAGGCGGTCGCGTCCACCGGGGGACAGTTGATGCCGCCAATCATGGGCGCGGCCGCGTTCCTGATGGCCGAATTCCTCGATATATCCTATTTCACGGTCGCAGGCGCGGCCCTTGTTCCGGCCATTCTGTATTACTTCAGTGTCTTCGTTCAGGTGGACCTGATCGCCGGACGCGACCGGATAAGCGCCACCGAAGAAGAAGGCCTGTCCACGAAGCAGGTTCTGGCTGACGGATGGCATTTCGCGCTGCCGTTCGGCATCCTGCTGACCGCCCTTTTCTGGTGGCACATGGATCCGGAGGACTCGGCGCTTCTGGCTTCGATCGGGATTGTCATCGTCGGATTTGCCCGCGGATATCGCGGCAATCGGCTGACGCTGAAGACTCTGGGCCAGGTTTTTGTGGACACCGGTATCGGCATGGTCGACCTGATCCTTGTCGTGGCTGCCGCAGGTTTCGTCATCGGAATTCTGAATGTCACCGGCCTTGGGTTTGCGCTGACGCTGGTGCTGGTCGATGCCGTCGGGTCGAATGTGATCCTGCTGCTGGGCATCTCGGCCCTGATCTGCATTATCCTGGGTATGGGGATGCCGACCTCGGGCGTTTACGTCCTGTTGGCGACGCTTGTTGCGCCTTCGCTCGTGAAGGCGGGCATACAGCCAATCGCTGCCCATATGTTCATTCTCTATTTCGGAATGATGTCGATGATAACGCCCCCGGTCGCATTGGCCGCCTTTGCCGCGGCGACGATCACCAAGGAAAACCCGCTGGCGACGGGGCTGGCATCGATGCGTGTCGGCTGGGCGGCATTCATCCTGCCGTTCATTTTTGTTTCTTCACCGGCCCTTTTGCTGGATGGAAGTAATTTCGAGATTCTCTCCACTGCTGCGCTTGCCGCCGTCGGGATAGCGGCCGTGACCGTGGCAATCGTGGGTTTCTGGTCAACAAAACTGAACGCGGCAGTGCGGATTGCCGCCGGTATTGCCGGCCTCGTCGCCATGCCGTTGGGCTTTTTGCCCGTTTCCGTAATCATCCATTGGTTTGCCGCTGCCGCAGTTGTTGCGCTTGGTGTCGCACTGATGATTTTCAAACCGCAATCCGGTGATGGATTTGCAGTCGCGGACCGGCTGCATGAAGCGGGCTCACTTAAAGGGAGGAAGAACCATGAATAAACTCAACAGGAAACTCGCGGGTGCGATTGCTGTACTGGCATTGAGCGCCGCCGCTGCGAGCGCCCAGGTGGTTACGATTGCCACTGGCGCGCAGGGGTCGCTGGCCTATAACTCGGGTCAGGCTGTCGCCAAGGTCGCCAACGAGGCGGGGATCGTCGCGCGTACGCAACCGCTGGTCGGCTATCTGCCCCTTATCAGCAACGGAGAGGTGGATTTCGGCTTTTCCAACGGTGTCGAGGCCGCCTATGCACTGACCGGCACCGGAAACTACGACCGGGCCAGCCCGAATTTGCGTCTTGTCGGAACGATGTTTCCGCTGAAGACGGGAATGATGGCGCCGTGCGACCTCGGTTTGAAAACTGTTGCCGATCTTAAGGCAAAGGCCGCGGACCTCAGGATTGCATCGGAATACACGTCGTCGACGATTATCCCGTACTATATCGGCGGGGGCCTCGCGAATGCGGGTATGACCTATGACGATTTCCAGAAAGTCCCGGTTTCGAGTTTCGTTGCCGGAATGGATGCCCTCGGTGACGGTTTGGTGGACGTCGCGCTGGTCAGCCTGAACGCCGGTGGCGGCAAGCAGGCCGCGGTCAAACTTCAGGGACGCGGAGGGCTTTGTTATATCTCGCTCGACAATTCCGACGAAGGTGTCGCGGCGTTCAAGAAATTCCTGCCGGCGGGCGACATAGTATCTCTGCCACAGAACGAAAATGTGAACGGTTTGCAGGATTATGCGGCGAACATCATCAGCATTCCCTGGATGATGCTGACAAATACCGATACCAGCGAAGATCTGGTGTACACCATGACCAAGGCGATCGCTGAAAACAAGGATGCCCTTAAAGAGTCGTTTGGAGCCTTTGGTCAGGCGAATATCGAACAGATGGCTCCGGCCAACGAAGTGCCATACCATCCAGGCGCGCTGAAATACTTCGCAGAGGCCGGAATAAAAACCGGCGGCTGACCTTAATCGTGGGCGCACCGGAAAACCAGTGTGCCCAATGAACTTCTTGAAAATTGGAGCAGACAAAATGATGATCGAGCTAACGGCCGCTGACGGGCACAAACTGGATTGCTGGATTCAGGATGCAGAGGGCGACCGCCGTGGCGGTCTTGTGATCTTGCAGGAAATTTTCGGCGTGACCGATCAGTTGAAAGGTGTTGCAAAACACTATGCTTCCATGGGTTACGAGGTAGCCATCCCGGCCTTGTTTGACCGTCACGAAAAGGGTGCCGTCATTCCGTTCGACCAAGGTCCGAAAGGCCGTGACATGATGCTGGCGTCGGATCTGGACCAGACATTGGCGGATATCGACGCCGCCGTTAAGAAGCTGGCCTCGAAGGGCGGAAAGGTTGCCGTGATGGGCTTTTGCTGGGGTGGCGGGCTTGCGCTGCGCGCCGCGCAAAAGCTTGATATTGCGGGTGGGATTGCCTTTTACGGAACCCGGCTGCCACAATACTTCGATTGCCCGCTGAGGGCTCCGATGCTGGGTCACTTCGGGAAAAAGGACGATCACGTTCCAGCAGAGATGCTGGATCAGGCCAGGGCTTACCTGCCGGAATGGGAAATCCACATGTACGATGCGGGTCACGCTTTCGCCA
>JBFIHV010000281.1:0-4118 GCA_041601595.1 Amylibacter sp.
GGCGGAACGCTGGAAATCGACGGCGTCGTCGTCAACGATATCCCGCCGTCGCAGCGCGGCATCGCCATGGTGTTCCAGTCCTATGCCCTCTATCCGCACATGACCGTGCGGGACAACATGTCCTTCGCGCTGAAACTGGCCAAGAAGACGCCGCAGGAAATCGAAGACGCGGTCAACCGCGCCGCCAAGAAGCTGCAATTGACGGATTATCTGGACCGCCTGCCCAAGGCCCTGTCCGGCGGCCAGCGCCAGCGCGTCGCCATCGGCCGGTCGATCGTCCGCGATCCGAAAGTCTATCTGTTCGACGAGCCGCTTTCGAATCTCGATGCCGCGTTGCGGGCCGCGACACGTATCGAGATCGCGGAACTGAAAGAGCAGATGCCGGACTCCACCATGATCTATGTGACCCATGACCAGGTCGAGGCGATGACGCTCGCCTCGCGCATCGTCGTCCTGGCGAACAAGGGCATCGCGCAGGTCGGCACTCCGCTGGAGCTCTACGAGCGTCCCGAGAACGAATTCGTCGCCCAGTTCATCGGTTCGCCGGCCATGAACCTGCTGCCGGGTGAAATCATCGAGACCGGCGAAAAGACGAAGGTCCGCCTGTCGGGCGGCGGCGTCGCGGTTTCCGATGTGAAAAGCAAGGCAAGCGACAAGGGTCAGCAAGTGAATGTCGGCATCCGTCCCGAGGATTTCGTTCTGGCCGAAGGCGACGATTACGCCTTCGAAGGCAAGGTGAACCACAAGGAGGCGCTTGGCGAGGTCACGCTGTTCTATTTCGCGAAGCAGGGCGGCGCCGATGTGGTGATCTCCAAACTGCCGGGCATTCATACCGGCGTGCGCGGGAAGACCGTTCGCCTGACCGCGCCGTCGAACAAGGTGCAGGTCTTCCTCAACGGCAAGTCGCTGTACTACAGATAGGGTCGCGTTCGCCGCGGAAAGCCTAACGCAGCCAGACGCGGGCATAGGGCGGAAGCAATATCCGCCCCAAATCCAGCTTCACCTCGGCGTCCGACAGGGTGTCGTGGAATTCCCTGACACCCAGCGATCGGGCCCAGTCGCCGGACACGGACGTCCACTCTTCGGTAAAATTGAACAGGCACAGCGTCGCGCTTGCCGGTGTCTCGCGCACGAAGGCGAACAGTTTCGGGTTGCCGGTATCCACGACAACGGTCGGGTTCGCGCCGTGCAGTTCCGGAGTGTCCTTGCGGCGCGCCAGAATGTGACACAAGCCGTTATAAACCCGCGCGGCCGGGCTGTCGCCCTTGCGGGTCTTCTTCGTCAGGTGCTTCCAGTCCATTTTGGGCCGGTGCAGCCAGCGGCTGTCATGGGCGTGTTCCGGCGTGTCGGTGTAGCCCCAGTCGTTCAGCAGGGCGATCTCGTCCCCCATATAGATCAGGGGAATGCCGCCGAAGCTGGCGATCAGCGCGTGTCCCATCAGGATGCGCTGCACGGCCAGTTCGATCCCCTGCGCATCGCCGTCGGCGGTGGCCCGTTCCAGACCGGCCAGCGAGGCCAGAGTGCCGGAATTGCGCTTGTCGCCGGTGACCTCGTTGACCTGAAAATAGGCGCCGCGCGCGAAAGAGCCGGGAAAGCGGCCCTCGTAGAAATCCGCCAGAAAGCTTCTGTGCCTGTAGCCGTCGATGCCCACAGCGGCGGCATCCTCGTCGGTCACGGCCCAGCCGATGTCGTCGTGACAGCGCAGGTAGGTGCCGTAGGTCGCGTTCACCAGCGACGTCGGGAAATGGGTCGACAGGACATGTGTCATCAGCCGGGTGTCGCGCGACGCCAGCGCCGACCAGAACTGCACCATCAGAGAGTTGTGATAGGCCAGGTTGCCCTCTTTGCCGGTGTGAATGCCCTGACCCAGATAAGTGATCATCTCGGCCGGTCCGGTGATCGCCTCTTCCAGATGGATCGCGGCCGAAGACACGATGCGGGACGCGGCGCGCAGGGCTTGCAGGATCATGTGGACCTCCGGCTCCGACTGGCACCGCGTGCCCATGCGTTTCCACATGAACGCCACCGCGTCGAAGCGCAGGACATCGGCGCCCTTGTTGGCGAGGTTGAACATGATCTTCGCCATCTCGAGGAAGACCCAGGGGTTGGCCCAGTTCAGGTCCCACTGGTGCTCGTTGAAGGTGGTCCAGACCCATTTTTTCAGGTCTGGGTAATAGGTGAAGTTCCCCGGCGCGTCGTTCGGGAAAACCTCGACCAGCGTTTTCTCGTAAGCCTTTGGCAGACGGTCGCTGTCGAACATCAGGTAGTAGTCCTGAAATCCGGCGTCGCCCCTGCGGGCCTTTTTCGCCCAGGCATGTTCCTTGGCGGTATGGTTCAGAACCATGTCGATACACAGGCTCATGCCGCGTTCCCGCAGGGCCCTGGCGACCTTCCTGAACGTCGTCATCGTGCCGAAATCGGGGTTAATGGTGTCGTAGTCCATCACCGAATAGCCGCCGTCGTTGTCGCCGGGCCGCGGTTTCAGGCAGGGCATGAAGTGCACATAGGTGACGCCGAGTTCCTGCAGATAGTCGAGGTGGTCCAGAACCCCTTCGAGATCGCGGCTGAAACGGTCGATGTAGAACACATAGCCCACCATGTCGGGCCGCAGAAACCAGTCCGGTTCGAGGTCGCGCTTGAGGTCGAGCCGCTTGAGGTCGGCGGGCCGCGCCGCCCAAGCGGCGCTGAGCGCATTGCGCAGGGCCGCCGAGAAAACATCGTAGTCTGGATGTCCGCCGTAAAGCCGTTCCAGCATGCCGAACAGGTCCTGCGAACTTCGCTGAAGCCGCATGTCGAATATCTGCCGGTTTATTCCCGGAGCGCCTGATTGTGCCATGAGTCGAACTCGATGATTGCGTTCCCACAGCAGTATCCCAAAGCGCTTTCAAAAAGCAAGTCCGACGCAAGGTCCCGGCGGTCGCCGGAGCATGATATTTTGGAGCGGCGGAGGATAAATTCGACCCAATTCGCGCCGTCCCTCAGGGCAGTCCGGACCGTCCGGGTGACGCGCCGGGAGGCATCGGCGACGGGACGGGGAAACGGCGGCGCGGAATGTCCGTCAATTCCGGCGCCGGCCGTCGGACCGTCGCGCGCCGCGCACGGATGTGCGCCGATTCAGCAGCGCGGGGCCACTATTGGATCACGAGGAACAGCGATCTGCCACTGCGGTAAATGGTCAGCGCGACCGGTCCGCTGCCCGGTTTCGGCAGGGCCGTCATCAGCTCTGCGACGGTTTCGACGGGCCGATTGTTCACGCCGAGGATCACGTCGCCGGTTTGCAGTCCGGCGCGCGCGGCGGGGCTGCCTGTGGCGACAGTTGCAACCGCCACGCCCTTGACCTCTCCATAACCCGGCATCCCCGGGCCAAGCTCCGCCAGTTCGGCTCCTTCCAGAAAACCGGCCCCGGAAGGGGCGGCGGCAGGCCGTTCCGGCGGCGGAGTTGTCCGGATGGTCGCCGAGAGTTCAATCTCCTTACCCTCCCGCAGGGCCGTGATCTCCAGCGTGCGGCCCGGCTGGATCAGGCCGATGCGATTGCGCAAGTCGCCTGAACTGTCGACGGAGATGCCGTTGACCGAAATGATGACATCGCCGACTTTCAGCCCTGCCTCGTCAGCCGGGGAGTTCGGTTCGACCTGGGCGACAATCGCGCCCTGTCCCCTTTCGATCTGCAACGCTTTCGCCAGATCGGGTGTCAGGTCCTGCACGACGACGCCAAGACGCCCGCGCCGGACCTCTCCGAATTCGACAAGCTGGTCCATCACCGCGCGCGCCATATTGATCGGCACGGCAAAGCCGATACCGACATTGCCGCCGGCCGGCGCGATGATCGCCGTGTTGATGCCGATCAACTCTCCGGTCAGGGTCACCAGCGCGCCGCCGGAATTCCCCGGATTGATGGAGGCGTCGGTCTGGATGAAATCCTCGTAGCCTTCGGGGTTGATGCCCGACCGGCCCAGTGCGCTGACAATGCCCGCTGTAACCGTCTGCCCCAGTCCGAACGGGTTGCCGACGGCAACCACATAGTCGCCAACCAGCAGCTCATCCGAATTCCCCAGCGGCAGCGCCGACAGGTTGTCCGCCTCGATTTGCAACAGGGCGATATCGGTGGCCGGATCGAC